>NZ_NADV01000001.1:0-259084 GCF_003264175.1 Bacillus sp. SRB_331
GTTCGACTCCTCTCGGGCGCGCTTTTATTAACGGGAAGTGGCTCAGCTTGGTAGAGCACCTGGTTTGGGACCAGGGGGTCGCAGGTTCAAATCCTGTCTTCCCGATTTTCCCAAAAACATGGGGCCTTAGCTCAGCTGGGAGAGCGCCTGCCTTGCACGCAGGAGGTCAGCGGTTCGATCCCGCTAGGCTCCACTTTATTTTTTATATGTCGGAGGTATACCCAAGTTCGGCTGAAGGGATCGGTCTTGAAAACCGACAGGCGGCGAGAGTCGCGCGGGGGTTCGAATCCCTCTACCTCCTCCATTTTTTTAAAAAGTGGTTTAGTTACATATAAAAATGAATAAGATATTAATTTTTCCTTCATGGAGGTATACCCAAGTTCGGCTGAAGGGATCGGTCTTGAAAACCGACAGGCGGCGAGAGTCGCGCGGGGGTTCGAATCCCTCTACCTCCTCCATTTATTTTTAAAACATAATATCGTCGCGGGGTGGAGCAGTACGGTAGCTCGTCGGGCTCATAATCCGAAGGTCGCAGGTTCAAATCCTGTCCCCGCAACCAATGGTCCCGTGGTGTAGTGGTTAACATGCCTGCCTGTCACGCAGGAGATCGCCGGTTCGACCCCGGTCGGGACCGCCATTTTATGTTGGCTCGGTAGCTCAGTCGGTAGAGCAGAGGACTGAAAATCCTCGTGTCGGCGGTTCGATTCCGTCCCGAGCCACCATTTTTTTGTTTTTTTTTATGCCGGCTTAGCTCAATTGGTAGAGCAACTGACTTGTAATCAGTAGGTTGGGGGTTCAAGTCCTCTAGCCGGCATCATTTAGGGGCATAGTTTAAAGGTAGAACTGAGGTCTCCAAAACCTCCAGTGTGGGTTCAATTCCTACTGCCCCTGTAAAGTATGGGCCTATAGCTCAGCTGGTTAGAGCGCACGCCTGATAAGCGTGAGGTCGATGGTTCGAGTCCATTTAGGCCCACCATATATATTCCGCAGTAGCTCAGTGGTAGAGCTATCGGCTGTTAACCGATCGGTCGTAGGTTCGAGTCCTACCTGCGGAGCCATGGCCCGTTGGTCAAGTGGTTAAGACACCGCCCTTTCACGGCGGTAACACGGGTTCGAATCCCGTACGGGTCATAAAAAAAGAGTCAGCATATTGCTGACTCTTTTTTATTATGTATAAGCCTCTTTTTATCACCTTATTTTCCTGAAATAAATAAAGCGATTTAGGAAAAGCTATGGTATGTATTAAAAGGAGGAGATGAAAAATGACACAAGTTAGAGAACTTATGAGTACTCATATCGTACATTGTACACCATTAGACAATGTATATGAGGCAGCTGTAAAAATGAAGGAAGAATCGGTTGGATTGATTCCTGTTATTGAAAATAAACAAGTTGTTGGGCTTGTTACTGATCGAGACTTAGTTGTTCGTGGGATTGCTGAAAAACATCCTGGATCTAATCAAATTACAAATGTAATGACAACAAACATTGTTTCAGTTTCTCCAGATGATTCTATTGAAAAAGCTACAGAATTAATGGCACAATATCAAATTAGACGGTTACCGGTTGTTGAGAGCGGTCAACTTGTTGGGATGCTAGCACTAGGTGATTTAGCTATAAGAAAATCAGCAGATGATCAAGCAGGGTTTGCTTTAAGTGAAATCTCAGAGCATACGGAATAAACTATTTATAAAGATCAGATACATCATTCTAGTATATACGGATTAAACTAATATGTTAGCGTGATGTATCTGAGACATTATATAATAAGTATAGCGTCAATATTTTTGAAAGTTTTTTTAAATTTGTCATTCCTGATTTTTAATAAGAGAAAAAATGATATACTGAGAGATATAAGTATTATGATAGATTTTGAATATAACAATATTCATTGTTAATGATGTAATAATGAATTAATATTTCCTACATAGATAAAGTGAAACTTTAATTATTGGGGGGTGTCCATCCCAAAATAATTATTAGTTGAACCAATCGGGCTTTTATGGGCAGTTTTATCTCCTACCTAACTTCCTCGCATTCGCAGAATTTTGAGGTGGGAGTCTTACTGCCCGCAAATAGCGGGATAAAAAGGGAAGGGGAATTATATGAGGGCTGTACAGGGCGATCCAAATTGGAATTTGGTTACAGATACATATATAGAACCAAATGATTTCGCTGAGTTATTTTCTTTGCTTGTACCTTGTCATCCAAAAGGTGAAGGGAAAGAGCGAACTATATTAGTATGGAAAGAAAAAGAATTTTATAAAGAAGAAAATTTAGCGCCATTTATCGTATATGGCATGAATAAAGTAAAGAATTTACCGCAGTTTCATAAAGATGAAATTCCAACTCTAGTACGTATTCTTCGTTTATGTCAAGAGATTGGTTGGTATGAAGAGGCAAATGCTTTTATGATAACCCAAGGGCTAGATGAATTTGTCCGAACTTCATTGGAGTATGAAACATGGGATCTTTTGACGAAGGCAGTTGCTTTAAACTATTTAATTATTAAATATCGTATTGGTGAATTAACAGCTGAGGATGTAGAAATTTGGGATCGAGTTAAATTTAATGAGAAATGTATAACAGATTGCAAACATCTATTATCTCATAAAGAAGTATTGGAATTTACATTCTTTTATATGTGTAAGCGAGCTAAGCTACTGTCAAAAGAGCAATTAAATAGTGATATGATGAGTCTGGCAATGTATTGTAATACTTTTGTGTATGATTTATATACACATGACTTATTACGAAAGTATCGTAAGTGTACAGACTTCCTATCATATTATGGACCTAGTCAAGCGGTTTTAGCTTGTCAAAGAGCTGTACTTTCACAAATTTCCGATCGATTAGACCCTTTAAAGACAACTCATGTAGATGATTATTTATATGTGATGAAAGAAATGATGGAGCATATGACGATAGGGGTAATGGATCGGTATGGTCATTTTATTGGAAAGCTACTATCATATGTACCATTTTTCGAAATGATCCAAGTTCCACAGCATGCATATTACTGTGAAGAATTACTGTATATTTGTAAGGGAATTGAATACAAAGAAGAAATACTACGCAATTATATATTTATACAATTACATGATTGTTTACCATCATTCTTTAAACTATTTCTTAAAAATAAGCGTTATGCAACGATTCATGATATTCTTTTCTATTGGTGCGACGATGAACAAAGAATGAGCTTAGAGAAAAAATATAATCTTAGTTTCATTTATGAAAAATATGCTTGTGGATAAACCATATTTTACATATTAAAAATTAATATAAATTAAAAAGGATCTCAAGTTTATGTGAGATCCTTTTTTTGTTAGTAAAGTAAGGAGAAAGTAACTAAGATAAGAAATAACATTCCATAAAGGAGAAATTGTGCAGTATAACTTCCTTGTATACCAAAAAAAGTATTCATTTTTTCATATAAATTCAATATATATTTCATTGGATTATCTTTGAAAGATTGGTACACAGTGTCTCCTCTTTCTAAGCTTCTTGTTCATGTTTTTGGTTATTAGGAACATGAACGTATCTAGCTATGAATAATAAAACACCTATAAAGAATACAGGAAGTACGGTAGATAAATAAAAACCATTACTAATTATATTTGTTATAAGAGCACTTAAAAGAAAAATTACATTATAAATATGGGCAATTTTTTGTTTTAGCCGCATTTGTAATGCTTCCATAATGATTTCTAAAGCAACAAAAGCAATAATAATAGATAAAAATACAGTGTTCGTATTATAAATGATTAAACAACAGATTAAACCTAAAAAGGCCAGGTATTCAATAAAGAGAGGTATATTGCGTGGCATATAATTTACCTAACTAAATATGGCAGTGGGTTTACTGCATTTGTTTTTTCAAAATTCCATTCCCCATTATGTAATTCAAAATGGAGATGTTGCCCGTATGAATGACCTGTGTTTCCCATATGACCTACTAATTGTCCAGTTTGTACTTGATCACCAGCTTGTACAGTGCGATCCTTCATATGAGCATAAACTGTTGTATATAATTTCCCATTTATTTGATGGGCGATGAACACGACATTGCCGTAGCTAGCCGAATAATAAGATTTCACAACCTTACCTACAGCAGCAGCTTGAATAGAGACATTTCCTTGTGCTGCTATATCTATACCATAATGCATTTGCTCCCAGCGCATATCAAAAGTGGAGCTGATTTTCCCTTGAGTAGGGAATTTGAAAACTGCTGGAATTGATGCAGGTTGAGCTGTTTTAGCTTGTGGTTGATTTTGCACTACATAGTGTTTTGCTACATATCCGTATCCTGTGCCAAAACGAATTTTATACCAAGTACCTACCGTTTCTACTACTTGTACTTGTGTACCATTTTGTAATGAGCCAAGTAGAGTGCCACTTGTGCTAGCATTGCTACGTACATTTAATTTTGGTGTTGCAACAGTATACGAAGGAGAACCTTGTACTGTTACACCTTTTACTAGAGGTGTGGATCCATTAGATACAAATGTTTTTTGTACGTAACCAATTTGACCGTTATGTAATATTTTGTACCAATCTCCTTGTTCACCTTGAATGGTAATGAATTGACCATTTGGTAATATATCTAGAATAGAAGACTCTGTATTAGGTTCAGAACGAACGTTTAATGCGTTTGCATTTACGATATATTGAGACTTTGGTTGAAAATTTTTTTTGAATAGAATTGCATCTTTTTTCATATAGCCTGTTTTGTTGTTAACAGATACTTTATACCAATCTTGAACTGTTTCAAGAATAGTAACCGGGCTATTAAATCGAATGGTATCAATTATTGCACTGTCTGTATGGCTATTTTGATGTAGTGCAACGTTGTCAATTTTTACATATCCAGTTTTTACTGTAGATGGTTGCTTAGCAGCCGCTGTTTGTATATCGGATTCTCCCATAGAAGGAAGTAAAGAAGCAATTGCGATAGTAGTTGCTGTTAAAGCTGTGGCTTTCATATTCATGTAATAAAGACCTCCTCTAGTTGTATAGTTGTAATTTTATTATAGTATAAAGATATAATATATTGGTCGTATTCACATAAATGTAATATGAAATCAATAAAAATAATGTCAGAAGAGAGATTCGTATATAAATATTGTATATATCATTTGTGAGGTCGCATTTATATTTGTTTAACATGTTAAGAATTAATTCTCAATTAAGAAAATTAAAACAGTTGATGATGTCTTATGGCGGTGTTATACTGACAGTGATAATTTTATAGTTTGCTAGGAGGGCTGGTGTTGCCAGCTGAGAGTAGGGCCGTAAGCCTTTGATCCTTTTTATTACCTGATCTAGATTATGCTAGCGTAGGGAAGCAATTCGGACATTAACAATGAGTCCCCGTTTCTTTGCGTATAGAAACGGGGCTTTTTTATTTGAAAATTTCATATTAACACCACTAGGGGTGCTTTTCGTGCTGAGAGAGGAATAATCCTTAACCCTTACAACACCTGATCTAGATAATACTAGCGAAGGGAAGTGGAACAACGAATAAATTATAATTTTATTTGCTGTAACCACTTCTTATATACAGAAGTGGTTTTTTTATTGAGATAAATAGATATATAGGAAGGGGAATTATTAATGAAATTTTGTGAAAGATTATTTGATACGGTGCAGCCTGTTTGGGAGAAAAGTCATAATCATCCGTTTGTAGTAGGTATGGGGGATGGTACGTTGGAAAAAGACAAATTCCAGTACTATATTATTCAAGATTATTTATATTTGTTAGATTATGCAAAGCTATATGCAATTGGGGTTGTAAAGGCAACGAATCCACAAGTTATGGCAAAATTTGCAGAGCAAATTGATGGGATTTTAAATGGAGAAATGACGATCCATAAACAGTATGCAAATAAACTTGGCATTACTGTAGAGGAGATAGAATCTGCGAAACCATCTGCTAAAAATTTAGCCTATACAAATTACATGATGTCTGTATCTCAAAATGGCACAATTGCTGAATTAATATCAGCTTTACTTCCATGTATGTGGAGTTATTGGGAGATTGGAAAGCGTTTAAATGATATTCCTGGAGCAAGAGATCATGAGTTCTTTGGAGAGTGGATTCAAGGATATAGTTCTGAAGAATACGGTAACCTTTGTATTTGGTTAATAGATTTATTAAATGAAATAGCAGTTGGAAAGTCAGAGAAAGAGCTAGACCGATTAGAGGAGATTTTCTTATATTCCAGCCGATTTGAATATTTATTCTGGGATATGGCTTATCGTAAGGAGATGTGGGGTTTTGAGGAGCAAGAACATACTACAGTTTCATAATGTTTCCTTTCATTATGATGAGAAACCAATCATCAATGAATTAAATGCTTCTATACAAGATAAAGAGTTTGTAAGTATTATCGGACCGAGTGGATGCGGGAAAAGTACTTTATTTCGCCTTATTACAGGCTTAGAAGAGGCAGGTACTGGACAGATAGAGCTGACAGAAACAAAGAGTCATTCTGTAGGGTATATGCCCCAAAAAGATATGCTCTTGCCGTGGAGGACGATTATTGAGA
This sequence comes from Bacillus sp. SRB_331, assembly GCF_003264175.1. NCBI lineage: Bacteria > Bacillati > Bacillota > Bacilli > Caryophanales > Bacillaceae > Bacillus > Bacillus sp. SRB_331. Next base: position 6,552 of record NZ_NADV01000001.1, read on the forward strand.
ATGCGGCCCTGCCGCTAGAGTGCCAAGGTGTGCAGAAGAAAGAAGCGCAAGTAAAAGCGAAAGAACTGTTACATAAATTTGGTTTACAAGGGTACGAGAAAAAATATCCGAAAGATTTATCTGGTGGTATGAGGCAACGCGTATCTTTTATCCGAACTTTATTAACAGGCGGGGAGATATTATTGTTAGATGAACCGTTTAGCGCATTGGACGCTTTAACGAAGGCATCTTTGCAAGAATGGTTGTTTGAACAATGGAAAGAGTGGGAAAAAACAATTTTATTTATCACTCATGATGTTGAAGAAGCATTGTTTCTTTCTAATCGAATTTTGGTTGTAGAAAATCAACCGATAGCAACTTTAACTGAGCGAATTGTGCCGCTTGATCGTAACCGAACAAGAAAAGATTTATATAAGCCTGAAGTGTTAGCGCTTAAAGAAGAGCTCCTTAGTATGTTACAAAGGCAGGTACTCGTATGATGAATCGCTTGAAGGAGTTATTACCTGCCCTTATATTAAGTGGAATTTTACTTGCTCTGTGGGAAGTAGGAGCAAGAATTGTAGATGAGATGTACATTTTGCCATCACCTTCTGCAATTGTAATGAAGATATGGGCGCTGAAAGATATATTATTTACGGTTCATTTACCTGCAACGTTGTACGTCGTTTTAATAGGCGTTGTTATTTCTATCGTACTGGGCGTAGGGCTAGCAATGTTAATGAATGCGAGTACGTGGATGGAAAGAGCATTTTATCCGTTATTAGTTGCTTCACAAACAATCCCGATTACTGCGCTTGCACCGCTCTTCGTTTTATGGTTTGGATATACCATCTGGAGTAAGGTTGTTGTTACCGTTTTAATTACGTTTTTCCCAATTGCGGTCAATACATATGATGGACTGCGCAGTACGAAAAAAGAATGGGAGGAGCTATTAGTTACATATGGTGCAACGAAAAAAGATATTTTTCTAAAGCTAAAGTTGCCATCTGCTCTTCCTTACTTTTTCTCAGCGTTAAAAATTGCAGTTCCGCTTAGTGTGATTGGTGCAGCAATTGGAGAATGGCTCGGTGCACAAGCTGGGCTTGGATATTTCAGTAAAAGAATGATGACGCAGTTAGACGGAGCTGGTGTATTTGCACCCATTGTATTGTTATCATTATTAGCTATTTTCTTCGTCATACTTATTTCCATATTAGAAAAGAAATTTATTAGTTGGAGGAAACATTCATGAAATTATTAAAACGCATCTTTGTGTTTACATTATTAGTTGCAATGATTGCAGGATGTTCGAGTAACTCGGCATCAGATAAGAATAAATCAGAAAAAGAAATAACAGTAATGCTTGATTGGTACCCGAATGCGGTACATAGCTTTATTTATACGGCAATTGAAAAAGGATACTTTAAAGAAGAAGGAGTCAAGGTGAATATTAAATTCCCTTCTAATCCGACTGATCCATTAACGCTAGCGGCAGCAGGGAAAGTGACAGTTGGTTTGTATTATCAACCAGATGTTGTCATGGCAAAAGCAAATGAACAAATTCCAGTGAAATCAATTGGAGCTGTCGTACGTTCACCGTTAAATCATGTTGTATCACTGAAATCAGCAGGCATTCAATCGCCAAAAGATTTAGAGGGGAAAACAGTTGGATATTCTGGAACACCTTTAAGTGAGATGTATTTAAAAACGATGGTAAAAGAAGCTGGTGGTAATCCAGATACAGTGAAAGTAGTCGATGTTGGCTTTGATTTAGTACCAGCATTAATTACGAAAAAAGTGGATGCGGTAACAGGGGCATACATTAACCATGAAGTACCTGTTATGCGTCATGAAGGTCATGAACCAGCATACTTTAATCCAGCAGATTATGGTGTACCGAACTATCATGAGCTTGTGTTTGTAACGGGTGATAAAACGTTGAAAAAAGATAAAGAAGCATTGCAAGCCTTTTTACGTGGGGCACAAAAAGGGTATGACTTTATGAAGAAAAAACCCGATGAAGCATTAAATATTTTATTAGATCATCAAGAAAAAGAAAACTTCCCGCTTGTACCAGAAGTTGAAAAAGAAAGTATGAAAATTTTATTAGAGAAGATGGAAACGAAAGATGAGCCATTCTTATCAGATTCAAAAGAGTCATGGGAGAAACAAAACAAATGGTTGAAAGACAAAGGAATGACGAAAGAAATCGTACCAGCCGATGAATTATTTGAAAACATTTTAAAGTAGGCGAATGAATATGAAAAATGAGCTCCATGTAATCTCAAATGGCCATATGCCATTTGAAGAATTAGTGAATGTAGCGATGCAAATTGAGAGCGAGATTGATTATTTGCATATTCGTGAGCGTGAGAAGAGTACGAAGGAATTGTATGAAGGTGTGGAAAGTCTTTTAAAAAAAGGCTTTCCGCCATCTAAGCTTGTTATAAATGATCGAATTGATATCGCCATTCTATTAAATATTCCTCGTGTTCAACTAGGATACAGAAGCGCAGATGTAAGGTTAGTGAAAGAAAAATTTTCTTATTTGCATGTCGGTTATTCAGTACATTCGTTAGATGAAGCGATAGTAGCATTTAAAAATGGAGCAGATTCACTCGTTTATGGTCATGTATTTCCGACAGATTGTAAAAAAGGTGTGCCAGCGAGAGGATTAGAAGAAATTGCTCATATGGCAAGTTGTTTATCCATACCAATAACTGCAATTGGTGGGATTACCCCTGAAAATACAGGTGATGTTCTTGCAAATGGTGTAAGTGGCATTGCTGTTATGTCCGGGATTATAAGCAGTAGTAATCCGTATAGCAAGGCGAAATCTTATAAGGAATCAATAAGAAAGTGGGCGGAAAAACATGTGTAAGAAGTATGATGTAGCGATTATTGGCGGAGGTGTAATTGGTAGTTCAGTTGCACACTTTCTAGCAGAAAGAGGGCATAAAGTAGCGATTGTAGAGAAGCAAAGAATCGCATCTGAAGCTTCGAAAGCAGCTGCTGGTTTGCTCGGTGTTCAGGCAGAATGGGATGCATATGATCCGTTGTTTGAGCTTGCTAGAGAAAGCCGTGCTATATTTCCACAACTTGCAGCAGTTTTACGTGAAAAAACAGGCATCGATATTGGGTATGAAGAAAAGGGCATTTATCGCATCGCTCAAAATGAAGATGAGAAGAAAAGAATTCTTCATATTATGGATTGGCAGCAGAAAACAGGTGAAGATTCCCGATTTCTAACGGGGGACCATTTACGGGAAAAAGAACCGTTTCTTTCCGAGTCAATTATAGGAGCGGTATATTATCCGAAAGATGGTCACGTTATTGCACCAGAGCTTACGAAAGCATTCGCACATTCTGCAGCAATTTCCGGAGCTGATATATATGAACAAACAGAAGTGGTTGATATTCGTATTGAAAATAATAAAGTGACTGGAATTGTGACAAGCGAAGGTGTAATCACATGTGAAAAAGTCGTTATCGCCGGAGGATCATGGAGTACGAAATTGCTACATTATTTCCATAGTGATTGGGGCACGTATCCTGTGAAGGGTGAAGTTGTTGCAGTAAGAAGCAAGAAACCGCTCTTGAAAGCTCCTATTTTCCAAGAACGTTTTTATATTACGCCGAAACGTGGTGGCCGTTACGTAATTGGGGCAACAATGAAGCCTCATACGTTTAATAAGTCTGTACAACCAGAAAGTATTACTTCCATATTAGAGCGTGCCTACACAATATTGCCTGCTTTAAAAGAAGCAGAATGGGAAAGTACGTGGGCTGGGTTAAGACCGCAGTCTAATCATGAAGCTCCTTATATGGGAGAGCATGAAGAAATAAAAGGTTTATATGCTTGTACGGGCCATTATCGAAACGGCATTTTATTAAGTCCTGTTTCTGGTCAGTATATGGCTGATTTAATAGAAGGAAAGCAGGAGAATCACTTGCTAGATTCATTGCTTTCTAAAACGGTTTAGAAAGGGGATGGAAGTTTGAATTTAAAAATTAATGGTAAGCAAATTGAAGTACCAGAGAGTATAAAAACAGTAGCTGGGCTACTTACACATTTAGAGTTAGATAACAGAATTGTTGTAGTAGAACGTAATAAAGATATTTTACAAAAAGATGATCATAACGATACATCTGTTTTTGATGGGGACCAAATTGAGATTGTAACTTTCGTAGGAGGCGGTTGATTATGTTAAACATTGGACAATTTTCATTTCATTCTAGACTTTTATTAGGAACAGGGAAATTCCCTGATTTTGATGTGCAGCAAAAGGCAATTGATGTTTCTGAGGCTGAGATTTTAACATTCGCAGTACGTCGTATGGATATATTTGATGCGAAGCAGCCTAATTTATTAGAGAAACTTGATATAAAAAAATATACGTTACTACCGAATACAGCAGGAGCAAAAAATGCTGAAGAAGCTGTTCGTATTGCAAAATTAGCAAAAGCTTCTGGACTTTGTGACATGATAAAAGTAGAAGTTATTGGTGATGATAGAACGTTATTACCTGATCCAGTAGAAACGTTAAAGGCATCTGAAATGTTACTAGAAGAAGGATTTATCGTTCTTCCTTACACATCTGATGATGTTGTATTAGCACGCAAACTACAAGAACTTGGCGTGCATGCGATTATGCCAGGAGCATCACCCATCGGATCAGGACTTGGTATTGTAAATCCATTAAATTTAAGCTTCATTATTGAACAAGCGACAGTACCAGTTATCGTTGACGCAGGTATTGGTAGCCCAGCTGATGCGGCATTTGCGATGGAATTAGGAGCGGATGGTGTGTTATTGAATACAGCTGTGTCGGGAGCAAAAGATCCTATTAAGATGGCACAAGCAATGAAATTAAGTATTGAGGCAGGTCGTTTAGGGTTTGAAGCAGGTCGTATTGCACGCAAGCGCTGCGCGACAGCAAGTAGTCCTTTAGAAGGAATGAGCGTAGTTGAATAATCGATATTCTCGCCAAGAACTATTTTCTCCAATTGGGGAAGAAGGGCAACAAAAGCTAGGAGAAAAGCATGTACTTATTATCGGTGCAGGTGCATTAGGTAGTGCAAATGCAGAGATGTTTGTAAGGGCAGGCGTTGGTAAGGTAACAATTGTTGACCGCGATTATGTAGATTGGAGTAATTTGCAAAGACAACAATTGTATGCAGAGAGTGATGTAGAGAATAATCTTCCGAAGGCTGTAGCGGCAAAAAAACGTCTAGAAGAGGTTAATAGTGAAGTAAGAGTAGAAGCTCTCGTTCAGGATGTAACGGCTGAAGAGTTGGAAGAACTCGTTACAAATGTTGATGTAATCATCGATGCGACTGACAATTTCGAAACACGTTTCATTGTGAATGATATATCGCAAAAATATTCTATTCCATGGGTTTATGGGGCATGTGTAGGGAGTTACGGTCTTTCTTATACTATTCTTCCAGGAAAAACGCCATGTTTATCTTGTTTATTACAATCGATTCCACTTGGCGGAGCGACATGTGACACAGCGGGGATTATATCACCTGCTGTATCTCTCGTCGTTTCTCATCAAGTAACGGAAACGCTTAAACTGTTAGTAGAAGATTATGACTCGCTTCGAGATGGGCTTGTGTCATTTGATGTATGGAAAAATGAGTATTCATGTATGAATGTGCGAAAGCTTCGTAAACATAATTGTCTATCGTGTGGTGAACGGGCAGTATATCCGTATTTAAATAAGGAAAACACTTCAAAAACAGCAGTGTTATGCGGGAGAAATACAGTTCAAATTAGACCACCTCATAAAGAGGAAATGGATTTTGAACAATATAAAAAATTGCTGAATGATCGTGTGACTGATTTAAATATAAATCCATATTTATTATCCTTTTCTGTTGGAGAAAAGAGATTAGTTGCCTTCAAAGATGGTCGTGTACTTGTGCATGGAACGAAAGATATAAGCGAAGCGAAAACAATTTATCATCGCTATTTTGGGTAGAAAAGGATGAGTGGGATGAAAGTGAATAAAGCTTTAACAATTGCAGGGTCTGATAGCGGAGGCGGCGCTGGAATTCAAGCAGATTTAAAAACTTTCCAAGAGCTTGGTGTGTATGGAATGACGGCTATTACAGCAATTACTGCTCAAAATACGCTTGGCGTTCAAGGGGTATATCCTATTTCTTTAGAAGGGATTACGGAGCAGCTGAATTCAATTGGTACGGATTTAACGCCAGATGCTGTAAAACTGGGAATGTTATTTAGTAGTGAAATTATTCAAATTGTGGCAGAGCATATTAAGAAATTTGGTTGGAATAATATTGTGCTAGATCCTGTTATGATTGCAAAAGGCGGGGCATCATTATTACAACAAGAAGCAGTACAAGCATTAAAAGAATATTTATTGCCAGTAGCAACTGTTGTAACACCGAATGTTCCTGAAGCAGAAGTGTTAACTGGAATGGAGATTCATAATGTAGAAGATAGTAAGGAAGCTGCAAAAGTATTGCATGAATTAGGAGCTAAATATGTGCTTATGAAGGGCGGACATGCAGAATATCAAGGTAATGAAGTAATTGATTTACTCTTTGATGGTGAGCAGTTTATTGAATTTAGAAGTGAACGAATTCCTTCGAAGCAAACGCACGGAAGTGGGTGTACATTTGCTTCAGCGGTTACAGCAGGACTTGCGAAAGGCTACTTGATGGAAGAGGCAGTTCAAGAAGCAAAACGATTTATTAGTATAGCAATTAAAGAGCCATTGAATATTGGAAGTGGTCATGGGCCGACGAATCATTTTGCATATAAATTGAATAAGACGCATGTATAAAGATACGAGAAGCCAGTTTGTTAACTGGCTTTTTTTGTGTTTACTTTTTCCAAATTCAGGAGTAATATATCAGCCAGAATCTGTTTTTCATTCCGTATTATATGGGGGAAATAGATTATTTTGTAATACGCTGAATTCAAATTTATGGAGCGGAGGAACCAATTTGTGCGTCGTCACTAGGGGTGAATCTTTCAATGTTGAAAGTAGGGCTACTCTCAAAGCCCGAATCCGACAGCTAACTTCGTAAGCGTCTTGAGAGAGGGCGGTGCCATGATGGATATATCACTTCGTCGGTCTGATTAGTATAGGAGAATATCAATCTATGTTTGAGTTCTTTTATGCTAAGGAGGATGAGGTACATGGAATTAACGCTTATTTGCGTTGGAGAAGAAAATAAGGTAAAGAGTTTAAGAGAGCTAGCAGCATTTCAGCATGAGTTAATTATTTTTACAGCAAATGAAGAGATAGCAGATCAAGTTAGAAATTGTGGATTTGATTGGACTTATAGCTGTACTAAGGAGCAGGATTTTACTAGTATTTGCGAGCATATTAAGAAGGTGATTTTACTAGGAGATGAGCTTCCGATAGTTAGTTTCTTCACAGAACGCATTCGTTTTTCTTTTCAAGCGCCTATTACTGTTGTTACAAGGAATAAACGATATCCGGCCAGGCTCTATGAAACAATTGGAGCTAAATTTGTAGTGTTTACGAACTGTGATAATATTTCTTTTTTATTTTTTGAATAAGGTGGGGGAAATGAAGATGAAAGTGTTGTTACTAGGAGATATAGCGAATCGTTGGGCGATATCGGTAGAGAGAGTTCACGAATTGGTAGTGCTCGATCCTCTTTTTCCAGGGCCATATATTATATTACCATCAAAAGATGTTTTGTATTTAGAGACGGATATTACCGAATATGAGCAGTTACATGCAGAATTATCACAAGTTTATATTCGAGGGAGAAATTTGCGTGCTTTTTTGCGTGGAGAATAAAGGTTGAATGAAAAAAGAGCGAATGCTGAGTGCAACAAGCTATGCACTTCATGTAATTCGCTCTTTTTATTTCATATTTAAAGGATCATTTTTATGAAAAAGAAAGAAAAGACAAGAAAACAGATGAAAAAATATTAATAACACTCAATGTAAACGTTTAAATGACGGAATATTTTCGTATTTTAAGAAATTCTCCTCTTTACAAGTTAAATATAGAGGAGTATATTTACTCTCATAAATCATTCATGAAATTTCCAAAAAAAACCTAAAATCGCTGAGTTCCAGAAATGGAGCGGGGGAACCAATTTTGTGCATTGTCACTTGGGGTGAATCTTTCAATTTTGAAAGTAGGGCTACTCTTTAGGCCCGAATCCGACAGCTAACCTCGTAAGCGTTTAGAGAGGAGGTTTACTTTGTGTTGTTCGTTTCGAACACTAAGTAGAGCTTAGTGTTCTTTTTTTGATAACTAGATGGTAAATTTTAACAAAGGTGAGGGGTAGTTATGTTAGATGTTGTAATGATCGGTATTTTTGTTGGGTTAGTCGCATCGATGGCAAGTCTTGCAAGTTGGTCAGATAAAGTTGTGAAAGAAGGGAAGCAATCATGATGATTGCCTTATCGGTTATTGTTGCAGCGATTACGGTGTACTTAGTGTACGCATTATTAAATCCAGAAAAGTTTTAATTAGGGGGAATCATTCATTATGATTTGGGTTGCAGTCGTTATTACAATGCTCTTGTTTATTTTAGTAGCAAAGCCAACGGGAATTTATTTAGAGAAAGCCTTTCAAGGTAGTAAAACGCTAGATAAAGTATTCGGGCCTTTTGAAAAACTTATTTTTAAAATTACGGGTGTAAAAGCATACAATCAAACGTGGAAACAGTACGCATTATCATTAGTTTTACTCAATGGATTTATGATTGTTGTCGTATATTTCATTTTCAGATTACAAGGCGTATTGCCATTAAATCCAGCGCATATTGAAGGGATGGAGCCTACGCTCGCTTTTAATACAGCAATTAGTTTTATGGCTGATACAAACTTACAGCATTATAGCGGTGAAAATGGCTTATCTTATTTATCACAATTAATCGGGATTACATTTTTAATGTTTGCGGCACCAGCAACGACGTTAGCGCTCGTTATGGCATTTATAAGAGGGCTCGCTGGAAAAGAACTTGGTAATTTTTTCGTTGATTTTACGAGAGCATTAACGAGAGTTTTTCTTCCTATCGCATTTATTGCGGCGTTGGTCTTTGTCGCACTTGGTGTACCACAAACGTTAGACGGGGCAGTTACGGCACAAACAATTGATGGTGCGAAGCAAAGTATTTTACGTGGTCCAGTTGCATCATTCGTTTCAATTAAGGAACTTGGAAATAACGGCGGTGGATTTTTCGGGGCAAACTCTACACATCCTTTTGAAAATCCAGGGCAAATGAGTAATATTTTGCAAATGATGCTTATGATGTTATTGCCAACAGCACTTCCATTTACGTACGGACGAATGGTAGGAAATAAAAAACAAGGTCGTATCCTTTTCGTGTCACTATTCATGGTGTTTTTACTAGGATTTATAACGATTACGACATCTGAATTACATGGAAATCCAGTGTTAAATGGAATGGGTATCGAACATGTACAAGGAAGTACAGAAGGAAAAGAAGTCCGATTTGGAACAGTATTTTCTTCCCTTTATGCGACAGTAACGACAGCTGCGGAAACAGGGGCCGTTAATACGATGCATGATACGTTAACACCAATTGGTGGTCTAGTTCCACTCGTAAATATGATGTTAAATACAGTATACGGCGGTGTTGGAGCAGGTTTTGTGAACATTATTATGTATGCAATTATTGCAGTCTTTATATCTGGTTTAATGGTTGGACGGACACCGGAGTTTTTAGGTAAGAAAATTGAAGGTAAGGAAATGAAATTGATTGCGGTAACGATTTTATTTCATCCATTGCTTATTTTAGGGTTTTCAGCATTAGCTCTTTCAACAAGCTTAGGAACGGATGCAATTTCTCATTCAGGTTTCCACGGTTTAACGCAAGTTGTTTATGAGTATACATCATCAGCTGCGAATAACGGATCTGGATTTGAAGGATTGGGGGATAATACACCGTTTTGGAATATTACGACTGGTTTAGTTATGTTTTTAGGACGCTATTTCAGTTTAATTACGATGCTAGCTGTTGCAGCTTCACTGAAAGAGAAGATGGTAGTACCAGAAACAGTCGGGACATTCCGTACGGATAATGGTTTATTTGGAGGGATCTTTATCGGAACAATTGTAATTGTTGGTGCGTTAACATTCTTCCCGATGTTAGTACTTGGCCCAATTGCAGAATTTCTTACATTGAAGTAATGGAGGGTAAATGATGAGACCGGTAGTAGTAAAAGAAAAAAGAGTAAATGAATCACAAATACATGCTGTAGAAGATGAGGTTAGACAAGCAAAAACGATGGATCGTGATATCGTGACACATGCGATGAAACAATCCTTTGCGAAATTGAATCCGAAAGTAATGATAAAGAATCCGATTATGTTCGTTGTGGAAATTGGATTTATCATTACGTTAATTTTATCCTTTCTTCCAAGTAGTTCTAGTAGTGTACCAGGGTGGTTTAATATAACAGTTTCTCTCATTCTATTATTTACAGTTTTATTTGCTAACTTTGCAGAAGCTTTAGCTGAAGGGCGTGGTAAAGCGCAAGCTGATTCTTTAAAACAATCGAAGAAAGATGTATTTGCAAATGTTGTAAAAGAAAATGGAGATATTGTTCAAGTTTCAGCAACTGATCTGAGAAAAGGTGACGTTGTTATTGTAAAACAAGGAGAAATGATTCCAAATGATGGTGAAGTAATTAAAGGTTTAGCGTCTGTCGATGAATCTGCAATTACAGGGGAATCAGCTCCTGTTATAAAAGAAGCAGGTGGTGATTTTTGTTCAGTAACAGGCGGTACGATGGTCGTAAGTGATGAGATTACGATTGTAATTACGAGTAACCCTGGCGAATCATTTATTGATAAAATGATTTCTTTAGTAGAAGGAGCTGCGCGTCAAAAAACGCCGAATGAAATTGCCTTAAATACAGTATTAACGAGTTTAACTCTAATTTTCTTAATCGTCGTTGTGACGTTGCCGATTTTTACAAACTATTTAGGGTTTCAAATTGATACAGCTGTACTTGTAGCATTGTTAGTTTGTTTAATTCCAACGACAATTGGTGGGTTATTATCAGCGATTGGTATTGCTGGGATGGACCGCGTAACAAAGTTTAATGTATTAGCGATGTCAGGGAAAGCAGTAGAAGCTGCGGGCGATATTAATACGATTATTTTAGATAAAACAGGTACGATTACTTTCGGGAACCGGATGGCACATACACTGCTACCAGTAGGAAATGAAACGATTGAGCAAGTAGGAAAATGGGCTGCGATTAGCTCAGTTTTAGATGAAACACCAGAAGGTCGATCTGTTATAGAATATGTACAAACGAAATCTATATCATATAATAGAGAAATTGCAGAACAAGGTGAATTTGTTCCATTTAAAGCAGAAACAAGAATGAGCGGTGTTGATTTACAGGATGGAACGAAAGTGAGAAAAGGTGCTGTTGGTGCCGTGATTGAATGGGTTCAATCGCAAGGCGGGATGATTCCAAAAGATGTGAATCAAAAAGCAGATTTAATTTCAAAAGAAGGCGGAACACCACTTGTAGTTGCAGTAGACAATCGTATTTACGGTTTAATATATTTAAAGGATACAGTGAAACCTGGTATGCGTGAACGTTTTGAACAATTGCGCCAAATGGGGATTAAAACGGTTATGTGTACAGGTGATAATCCGTTAACAGCAGCAACAATTGCAAAGGAAGCAGGAGTAGATGAATTCGTTGCTGAGTGTAAACCAGAAGATAAAATTGCGGTTATTAAAGCAGAACAAGACAAAGGGAAACTTGTAGCGATGACAGGTGATGGTACAAATGATGCCCCGGCATTAGCGCAAGCTGACGTTGGGTTAGCGATGAATAGTGGTACGACAGCTGCGAAAGAAGCAGCAAATATGATCGATTTAGATTCGAATCCAACTAAAATTATTGAGGTTGTAGGAATCGGTAAGCAATTGTTAATGACACGAGGTGCGTTAACGACGTTTAGTATTGCAAACGATATAGCAAAATACTTTGCAATCATTCCAGCGATGTTTACATTAGCAATTCCGCAAATGGAAGCATTGAACATTATGAAATTAACATCGCCACTTTCAGCGATTTTATCAGCATTAATATTTAATGCAGTTATTATTCCACTACTAATTCCGTTAGCGATGAAAGGTATTGCATATAAACCGATGAGTTCTAATGCATTGCTTAGCCGAAACTTACTCATTTATGGGCTTGGTGGAGTTATCGTTCCATTCATTGGAATTAAAGTAATTGATATAATTGTCGGCTTGTTCATATAAGGAAGAGGGGAAAAAGATGGCGAAAAAACAAAGTATACTTTCACCAATTATTCGTATTACTTTTACATTTCTAGTTTTGTGCGGCCTCGTATACCCGCTTATTGTAACTGGTATTGCGCAAGCGGTAATGAAGGATAATGCGGATGGAAGTCTTATATATAATGATAAAGATGAAGTAGTTGGTTCAAAATTAATCGGTCAAAATTTCACAGATCCACGTTATTTTCATGGACGTGTCTCTAGTATAGAATATAAAGCAGAAGCATCTGGTTCAAATAACTATGCACCGTCTAATCCAGATTTAGCAAAACGAGTTGAGAAAAGTATTGATGACTGGAAGAAACAAAACCGGGCCGTTCCAGTTACAGAAGTACCGATAGATTTAGTGACGAATTCAGGTTCAGGGCTTGATCCTGACATTAGTCCGAAGGCGGCTTCCGTACAGGTAGATCGCATCTCGAAATTAACGAATATTCCGAAAGAAAAGCTAGATCAATTGATTAAGGATCAAACAGAAGGAGCTGCACTCGGTTTATTTGGAGAGGATCGTGTAAACGTCTTAAAGCTAAATTTAGAATTGCAGAAATTAATGAAATAGTAACAGTGCTACCTCAATCTAACGGATTGAGGTAGCGTTGTTTCGAAAGAAAGGTTGTGAGTGTTTTGTATGCGGATGACTATAAACCGACGTTTCAAAGGCGAACGCCAGAAGAGTATTTAGAATATATTCGGCAGCAAAATCGCGGAAAGTTAAAGCTATACGTAGGGGCTGCACCTGGAGTTGGGAAAAGTTATAAAATGCTATTTGATGCAAGAGAGATGAAAAAAGACGGTATTGATATTGTAATTGGTTTAATTGAAACACATGGTAGGGAAGAGACAGAAGAAGCGATTGCTGATTTAGAAAAAGTCCCTTTAAAAGAAATAGATTATAAAGGAAAGGGATTTTATGAGCTTGATGTGGAAGGAATTATAAAGCGGGCACCACAAATTGTTGTTGTGGATGAACTTGCGCATAGTAATATTCCCGGGTCGAAAAATAAGAAACGTTACATGGATGTGCAGGAATTGTTAGATGCCGGTATATCTGTATTATCAGCATTTAATATTCAACATTTAGAAAGTGTTCATGATATTGTAGCTCAAATTACGAATGTCAAAGTACGAGAGCGTATTCCAGACTTTATTTTACAAAAAGCAAATGAAATTCAGCTTGTTGATGCAACACCTGAGGTACTCCGGAAGAGATTAATAGATGGAAAGATATATAAGGAAGAAAAAATTCAACAAAGCTTACAAAACTTCTTTACGATAAATAATTTAGGGGCATTAAGAGAGTTATCACTTCGAGAAGTTGCAGATGATATGGATGAGAAAATTAGCCAAACAGTAATAGAACCGATCGGTGTGAAAGAAAAAATTCTCGTTTGTGTACAATACAGTTCAACAGCAGAGAAATTAATACGGAGAGGTTGGCGCATGGCTGATCGGCTAAATGCTGAATTGTATGTGTTAAACGTTGAAAGAGAAAATATAGATTCTATTTCAGCAGGCAAAAAGCAAACGATTGAAGAATGGAAATCGCTAACGAATCAATTTGATGCGAGCTTTGTATTAGAAGAAGCAAAGGGAAGAAAGCCCGCTGATGTTATTATTGAAGTTGCAAAAAGACTACAGGTGACACAAGTTTTACTTGGGCAATCGGCGAGAACACGGTGGGAAGAAATACGAAAAGGTTCTATTGTAAATGAAATTATGAGACAAACGAAGTATATTGATATTCATATCGTTGCTGATCAAAGAGCTTAAGAGACCATCTATAGGTCTCTTAAGCTCTTTGTGCAGCATGGGAATGTAGCATTTTCATTGCGTGTAAAACTATAAGTAGAAATATAATTGCCCCTAGGAAGAAAATCCAAAAGTAATTTTGATTAAATAAAAGAAACCCACCTACAATAGGCCCTGTACCCATACCAAGATAGCGAATGAAGTTGTACATACCGATGGCAGTTGCGCGTTCTTGTACGAATTCTTCCGTTAATAAAGTAGTGTGAGTCGGCATAGAAAGTCCCATACTAAAACCGTATAAAGAGGTAACGATAATTACGGATGGGATATTGATGCTATATGTGAAAGAGAATAAAGTGACACATATAATGTTGAAGAAACTAGTGATGAATAAAGCCTGCCTTGTTGTGAAATGTTTTTGCAAAAATTTGTAGCAATAGCTTCCTAACATAAGAGAAAGGGACATCGGTACAAACATAAGACCAATTTCGCTTGCGCTTAGATGAAATATATTTGTTAATATGCTAGGTAAAAAAACGAGGAAACAGAAATATATACAAAATTGAATAAAGCCAATAAGTGTAATGGAAAATCCAGTTTTATTTTTTAAGATAAGCCAGTAATTCTTTTTTGCTTTAGGTTTCTCAATTACATTTGGTTTTGTTTCTGGAAGTAGTGAAATGTTTATAATTAATAAGATGATGCCAATTGTAGATAAAAAAAGAAATACAGATAAGTGGCCATTTATACTGCCGAGATAGCCACCTATGAGAGGACCGATTGCAGGTGCGAGAGCAAGTAACATTTGATAAAGGCTCATCGCTTCTCCGCGTTCTTTTCCTTCAAATAAATCACCGATAATCGTTGCTGCAACTACAGGTATAGCCGCTATTCCTATAGCTTGAACAGCTCTAAAAAATAGAAATAAGTAAATGTTTGGTGAGAAAGCACAACCAATTGAGCCGATTGTACTAATGATTAAACTAGGGATAAGGACAAATTTTCTTCCCTTTGTATCAATTAAAGGTCCGTATATGAGCTGCATAACCGCAAGAACGAATGTGAAAAGTGAAACGGTTAAATTTACAAGATAAAGAGAAGTATGAAACGAATTTTGAATCATCGGCAAGATAGGTGTATAAATATTTTGAGCGAAGGAACCGAGTAAGGCACTCATACAGACAACATATAAAATGAAATTCAGTTTGGTTTTTTCCATAGTGTTAACCTCCTTGTTATTTAGTTTCCTTGGAAACTAAATTTATTTTAACATGATTTTCTCACTTGTAAAGATGGAAAAATGATTTTAAAATGGTATATAGTTAAATTGTTTCTTTGGAAACTTAGGAGGCGAACGGATTGGAACGTACAACGAAACAAATGGAAATACTTTCGGATATTCGTACACTTGTGCATAAAAAAGAAGAGCATTTGAAAGAAAATAATGAGAAGTTTCTTCTTGAGACAGGTGTAAGTGGTTTGTCTTTATCTGAGTTACATGTTATCGAGTGCATCGGAAAGACAGGATTGATGAATGTAACTGCAATTACGGCAGAGATGGGGATGACGAAGGGAGCAATCTCTAAAATTTGTACAAAGTTGTTCCAAAAACAATTTGTTGAGAAGATGAAAATGTTAGATAATCAAAAGGAAATTTTCTTCCGTCTAACAGAAAGCGGAGCTGAAATATATAAGGCTCATGAAAAGTTGCATAAACAAGCTGAAGAAAAGTGGCTGTTACTTTTAGATGGATATACGAAAGAAGAGCAAGATTGTATTCAAAGGTTTATAAAGGATGTCACCGGTCATTTGGAAATATAATTGGAAGAAAAAATACCTTTTTCTCAAGCCTTTTGAATATAATTTCTGAAAGAACTCATATATAATAGAAAAAGATACTTAACATAGTGAATAATTAAAGAGTCAATATATATAGAGGAGAGAGTAACATGCTTGAAAATACGGGGTTAGTATTAGAAGGCGGCGGTATGCGTGGTGTATATACGGGCGGGATATTAGAATATTTTATGGAACAAGATTTATATTTTCCATATGTAATTGGTGTATCAGCTGGTGCTTGTCATGCAGCGTCGTATCTTTCCAGACAAAGAAATAGAAATAAAACAGTAAATATTGATTACGCATCACATCCGCAGTATTTATCGTATAAAAACTTGTGGAAAAAACGTCAGCTATTTGATATGGAATTCATTTTTCATGAAATTCCAGAAAAGCATGTACCGTTTGATTTTGAAACATACTTTAATAGTCCAGAGCGTTTCCTTGTAGGAACAACTGATTGTGAAACAGGACAGTCTGTTTATTTTGAAAAAGAGGGAACGAATGATGATGCACTAAATTTATTGCAAGCATCTAGTTCATTACCTTTCATTGCACCGGCAGTAAACTACCGAGGTAAGCAATTGTTAGATGGCGGGATTTCAGATCCGATTCCAGTTCGTAAAGCACAGGAAGATGGATTTAAAAAATTAGTCGTTATTTTGACGAGAAATCATGGTTACGCGAAGAAAAAATCAAAATTTGGTTGGATTGCAGCAAAGGCTTATAAGAAGTATCCAAACCTTGTAAATACGATGCTGAATCGTTATGAAGTGTATAATGAAACACTTCACTACATTGAAAAAGAAGAGCAAGCGGGTAATTTATTTGTTATTCGCCCAGAAGTGCCGCTTCAAGTAGATCGTATGGAAAAGGATACGGCTAAATTACAAAGTTTATATGAGCAAGGCTATGAAGATGCAAAGAGACAATTTGCAGATTTACAGGCGTTTTTGCAAAAATAATAATTAGGCTGTGGAGAAGGAGTTCTCTGCAGCCTTTTTTATTATTGGTTTCAATACCGAATGTTGGTTATATACATTTTTGGGTTATGGTATAATATGGATAAAAGTATGTAGAGAGGTGATACATATGGAAAATGTATATAAAGGGCTTAGACATACTGGATTTACTATGTTGCTTATTTTTGGTGGCGTATTTCTACTGCGCTGGTTCATTCATGATGAAATGTTATTAGATCAGCTTATTGGTTTTAGTATAGGAATGGTAATGGTTATTTCATCAGTGTTCATTCAAAAGTATAGTAAAGAATTGCAGGTAAATGAGAAATATTAAAGGTTTCTAACCTCTTTTAAGTAGTTTGGTCGTAGAGGAGGCTTTCATATGACTTTTTTATTTGCGGTATATTTTGTTTTTATTATGACATTGTTAATTACATTTCTTCTTTCTAAAAGATCATTTGAGAAGCCTTTTATTAAATATATACCAGCGTTCATATTGTTTATTTTGGCTTTCATTTCTTCTATTATTTTTATATTTAATAACGGAATGGGAGAGCTTATGATAGCAATCTTCTTAGGTGTTACAGCAATAGCGAACGGTCTTTTGCTTTTTGCGTTGAAAGTAGTTCGTGTGATTGTTGCAAAAGGAAAGTAGCGCATCGGAATTCGATGCGCTACTTTTTTATTTACGCTTCTTTTTAATAAATGAAAAGGCTAAAGCTGCAATTAAAATACTGCCTTTAATGATATCTTGCGCATAATAAGGAACGTTCATCATTGTAAGGCCGTTTAATATGATTCCAATTAATACGGAACCAAGAAATGTTCCGATGACATTTGGTTTCTTAGCACCGAACATTGCATAACCGATATAGGCAGCTGCAACTGCATCCATTAATAATGGGGCGCCAGCTGAAACTTGTCCTGTTCCAACGCGGCTACATAGAATAATACCGCCAATAGAGGCAAGTAAACCGCTAATCATATAAGCATATACACGGTAACGATCAGTAGGAATACCAGCTAGTCTAGCAGCTTCTCGATTCCCACCTGTCATATAAAAGAAACGACCGTACGTTGTTTTTTCTAAAAATACATATGCAATTAAAACGACGATAAGCATGATAATGACAGGGACTGGAATTCCTAACACAGAACCTTGACCGATAAATAAAAAGGATGGAATAAAATGTCCTTTGGCACCAGACATTCCTTCATAAATAGAAGATCCTTTTGAAAATGTTAAGTGTAGTCCATTCACGATATACATGATACTTAATGTAGCTAGTAAATCTGGTAGTTTAATTCGGATAACGAGTAGTGCATTTAATAATCCAACTAATAGCCCACAAAGAATAGGAACAAGGAGTGTGACTAATAGTTCTTGTCGATACAAAACGAGACAGGAAGCAGCGGCAATGGTTGCTAAACTAGCGGTAGAGCCGACTGATAAATCAAATCCATCTACAATTAATGTAAAGGTAACACCAATTGCAAGTAACGTTACGATAGAAATGGAACGTAAAATATCACTAATATTGTTGTATGTTAAAAAAGAATCGTTGACGATAGAGAAGAAAATTGTAACACCTATAATGATAGCAATCGTACTAAATTGATAAAAAAGATGAGTAGGTAAATATAGTTTCTTAGTTTTTGTTTTATGAACGAGATTCAATGGAATAACTCCCTTCAGATAAATGTAAAAGCTGTTCAGGAGATAGTTCGTCTGGTAAGTATTCACCTACAAATTCTCCGTTTGCGAGTATAAGAATGCGATCAGCGATATGTAGTGCTTCATCTTGTTCTCCTGTGAAGTAAATTACGGAACTTCCGTTTTCAGTAATGTTACGAATGAATTGAAAAATGTCTTGTTTTGCAGCTATGTCTACACCTTTAGTTGGCTCGTCCAAAAGAAATAGATTCGGTTTGAATCCATGCCACTTTGCAATGGAGACTTTTTGCTGGTTTCCACCGCTAAGTGAATGAATAAATGCTTTTGGGTCATTGGGTGAAATGCTGAAAGAAGAAATTGCTGTAGTAGCATTATTTACTTCGGTTTGCTTTCGTCTCCAACCTGATTGGTGTAAATTAGTGTGGCTTATAATATCTTCCGAAAGAAATACGCCTTGTTTTCTTCTTTCCTCTGGTACAAGTGCGATCTTTGCTTTAATCGCATCTCGCGGTGTTTTAATTGTTATTGTTTGACCATCTATTTCTGCGTGATAAGTATGACGAGTACCAAATAACGTTTCAGCAAGTGTTGTTTTGCCACTGCCAATTAATCCGTATATCACAACAGTTTCACCTTTCCGTACGGTGAGAGAAAGGGGAGAATGGTCTTTGTGTAATGGAAGTTCTTGTACTTTAAATAATTCTTCGTTCCCTCGTTTTGGCGCTGTATTAATAGGAAGTGTAAGTTGTTTTCCAGTCATCGCTTCCACAATTTGTTGATCTGTAACCTTTGTAATCGCTTCAGAAAGTGCAACTTTACCGTTATGTAATACGGTTACATCATCCGCGAAATTTCGAATCTCTGATAAACGATGAGAAATTAAGATGATGCCAATTCCTTTCAATGTTAAATCTTTTAATAGTTGCCCGAAGGTTTCAACTTCTTTCGGTCCAAGAGAAGAAGTAGGCTCATCTAATAAAAGATAATTTGTATTGTTGGATAAAGCTCTTGCGATAAGAAGTAATTGTTTTTCATGTAATGAGCAGTTTGAAACATCTTCCGAAACATTTAAATCAGCCTGTACAGTTTGCAAATGTTGTTTAGCGAGTGAGACTAATTTTGACTTTGAAAATAGTACTTTATTTTGCATTGCTAAATGATCGATTAGTACATTTTCTAATACAGATAATCCAGGAATAAGTCCGTGATCCACTTCTTGTGTTACGAAAGAAATACCATGCTTTTTTGCATCGCGTGGTGAAGTAAAGGAAATAGACTGATTATCAATTTTTATATTCCCAGCAACTGGTTGAATTTCACCAGTTGCTATTTTTAGTAAAGTACTTTTTCCTGCACCATTCATTCCTAGTAAAGCGTGAACTTTTCCTTTTTGTATGTTAATAGAAACATTTTCTAGTACAGGGGTAGAGATGTGATAAGAATGTGTAATGTTTTGAAGAGAGAATGTCATCATTTTTTCTCCTTCTCTAATTTTTTCATCCAAGGTGAATATGCATCTTTCGAGTCTCCCCAACCGTTTATATGTTTTGATAATTGATCCATCGTTATATTTTCTTGTGGCAAACTATTTTTTTTTACTAAATAAGGTTCTAGTGAATAAATATCTGGCGTTTGTTCACCAGCGATTTTCTTGTATAAGAAACGCACTTGAACTTTACCGACTTCAGCTGGATCGGTTGCAGCCGTAGCAGTCCAAGGTGAATTTTCTTTTTGCATGAGTTGTAAATCTTCATTACTTAAGTCAATGCTGTATACTTTTATATCTGTACGACCAGCTTGTTCGAGTGCTTTGACGGCCCCCTTAGCAAACTCATCCCACGAAGCGAAAATAGCTTGTAAATCACCTTTTTTCGGATATTTTTTTAGTAAAGCCTCTACTTGTGTTTGCGTATCAAGTGGTGTGTTATTACTAGCGGTACCAAAGCGTGCAACTTCTTTTATATTTGGATAACGTTTATAAAAAGCATCAATGATAATATTGCGACGTTCCATTGGGGCAAATCCGCCAACCCATACGACGGCGATATTCCCTTGTCCATTCAAATCTTCCGCTAACGTTTTTAATGATTTCCATGCAAGACTATAGTCATCTTGATCAATAATCGTTACGCCTGGTAAGCGTAGGTCGTTATCAAATGCAACTACAGGAATATTCGCTTGTAATGCTTTTTCTACTCCGGGTTTTAGTGCTTCAGAGCGACCGTGATCAATTAAAATACCATCAACTTTTGAATTAATAGCAGTATCTAGATTTGCTGCCATTTTTGCTAAATCATTATCAGAATTGTAGACTTGCACACTGCCGCCGAATAGCTCGACTTGTTTTTTGACACCCTCAATATATTGAGAGGAAAAAGTTCCGATGGACATTTGCATAATTAATGCGATTTTTAATGGCTTTTTTACTTGGCTTGGAATTTCTGTTTGTAAATGATTTGCTGCTGTAGTAGTTTCTTTCTTCACCGTTTGTTGCTTTTGTGAAGAGATAGCATCTTGTTCATTTGTGCAAGCTGTTAATGCGAGTAAGAGAATAATGAGTACGGTGGAACATAATTTTTTCATAAAAAAATCCCTCCTAAATTAAGAAAAGAGAGGAGGGAGTGAAAATAAAAACGTCTTTTCATATAGAAAAGACGTCTTATCATATTACTCTTATCTTTCAACACAATGTGTTGTAAGAATTAGCACCGTGCCCATAAATGGGTCGGTTGCCGGGCTTCGTAGGGCTCATCCCTCCACCTGCTCTTGATAAGACATCGAATATTTAACTATTTCGAATTATTCCATAAGTGTATGCTGTTGTCAAATGTTTTTTTGTAAATAAAAAATCCCTCTTTACGAGGGATTTTAATGTGGTAAGAAAACTAATTGATAAGCGAACAAGATCCCGAATAAATACACAAGTGGGTGAACAGCACGGAATTGTCCTTTTGCCACTTTCATAAGTGGGTATGAAATAAATCCAAGTGCAATACCTGTTGAGATACTTGATGTAAGTGGCATGCTTAAGATTACTAAAAATGCTGGGAATGCTTCATCGAATGTATCCCAATCGATGTGGCGAACTGAGCCCATCATAAGACTACCAACGATAATTAGTGATGGTGCTGTAATAGCTGAAACGCCAGAAACAGCGCTCACTAACGGTCCGAAGAATGCTGCTAATGCAAATAGAACAGCTACTGTAACAGTTGTTAAACCAGTACGACCACCAGCTGCAACACCAGCAGATGATTCAATGTAAGCTGTTGATGGTGTTGTTCCGAACATAGCTCCAATTGTTGCTGAGAATGAGTCAGATAGAAGAGCTCGTCCTGCTTTTGGAAGCTTTCCATCTTTCATAAATCCACCTTGTTGTGCTACACCAAGTAATGTTCCAGTTGTATCAAATAGTGTAACAAGGAAGAATGAGAACACAACGCCGTATAATCCGTAGTTAATTACATCAGATACAGCAGTAATTGGATTTGAAACGATAATTCCTTCTGGTAATCCAGGCATTGATGTAACGCCGCTTGAGAATGTTAATTGACCTGTGAAGTAAGCAATAATACCAGTTAATAACATTCCGATAAATAGTGCCCCGTTTATATTTAAAGACATAAGGATAATTGTAATTCCAAGGCCAGCTAATGCTAGTAGAACTGGAGCAGAGTGAAGATCGCCAAGCCCAACTAAGTTTGCATCATTTTTTGTAACAATTCCCGTTAAGCGCAAACCGATAAAAGCAATAAAAAGACCGATACCAGCAGTAAGTGCATGTTTTAAGTTTTCAGGAATTACTTCCATTAATTTTGTACGGAATGATGTGAATGATAACAAAATTAAAATCATACCTGCTACGAATACAGCAGAGAATGCAATCGCGAAAGTCATGCCTTCATGAGCTTTTACAACAGAATAAGAGAAGTAAGCATTTAATCCCATACCCGGTGCAATTGCGATTGGTAAGTTTGTAAAGATTGCCATAAATAATGTTCCGACAACAGCAGCGATAATTGTAGCTGTAAATGCTTGTTCAAACGGAACGCCTGCATCCCCAAGGATGACAGGGTTTACGACAATGATATATGCCATTGTTAAAAAGGTAATAATACCTGCCATGATTTCAGTTTTAATAGAAGTTTTATGTTTTGAAAGGTTAAACATATAAACATCCTTTCTTTTTACGAATAATTTCCACAACAGTTATATATAATATTCGTTTTTTATCTATTTTGCAATAGTTTTGCATAAAAACTTTAGAACAACTCATATTTTATGTCTTAAATTCGAATGTTAACCGTAAAATTGCGTGTAAATTGCGGTTTTTTAATGTGTAAGTAGTTTTTATTATTGTGCACATTATAAGGGGAAAGGAGTTGAAGGAAGTTATGCCACAGCAAAAAAACTTTTTAACGATGCCAGCGCAGCATCAAAATAAACAGCCTGGTATTGAATCGTTAATGAATCCTCTTCCAAAGTTTGAAGATCCTAATTATAAAGGAAGCGAAAAGTTAAAAGGAAAGAATGTATTAATTACAGGGGGAGATAGTGGGATTGGGAGAGCTGTGTCCATCGCTTTTGCAAAAGAGGGAGCAAATATTGCGATTGCTTATTTAGATGAGGACGAAGATGCGAATGAGACGAAACAACTTGTTGAGAAAGAAGGCGTGAATTGTGTATTGCTGCCGGGGGATTTAAGTAATGAGCAACATTGTAAAGATATTGTGGAAGAGACCGCCCGGCAGCTGGGGAGTTTAAATGTTCTTGTGAATAACGTCGCACAGCAATATCCACAGCAAGGGCTAGAGTATATTACAGCGGAACAGTTAGAAAAAACGTTCCGTATTAATATTTTTTCTTATTTTCATGTTACAAAAGCAGCCCTCTCTCATTTAAAGCAAGGGGATGTAATTATAAACACGGCATCTATCGTTGCGTATGAAGGAAATGAAAAGTTGATTGATTATTCTGCAACGAAAGGAGCGATTGTCGCTTTTACAAGATCGCTATCTCAGTCGTTAGTACAAAAGGGAATTCGTGTAAATGGTGTTGCACCAGGCCCAATTTGGACACCGCTTATTCCATCCAGTTTTGATGAGAAAAAAGTATCACAGTTTGGGAGTAATGTTCCTATGCAAAGGCCTGGTCAGCCGTATGAATTAGCGCCTGCATATGTATATTTAGCGTCTAGTGATTCGGCATATGTAACGGGACAGATGATGCATGTAAATGGTGGAGTAATTGTGAATGGATAGTTTTCATTTATAAGAGCAAAGTAAAGTTAATTGTATTTATCCCGCTATTTGCGGGCAGTAAGACTCCTACCTAACAATTCGGTGAATACAAGGAAGTTAGGTGGGAGATAAATGTCCGTAAATGCTCGATTGGTGAAGGCTAATCCTCAGTGGGGATGGACAAAATCCCCCAACGAGTAAAGTTTTACTTTATTATGATGTTAGTGCTAGGGAGGATTTAGATGAAGAAAGTATGGTTTATCGTAATCCTATTTTTCTGCCTGCCAGCTAGCGTTTTTGCTAATACAGATCATTTAATATTAGTTAACCTTACGACGAATCAGCTGTCTTTTTTTGAAGATGGAAACTATACTAAGACATTTCCGATAACGACAGGAAAAGACAGGACCCCGACGCCTGAGGGTAATTTTTGTATTATAACTAAATATAAAAATAAAGAATACCATCGTAAAAAAATAGCTGGGGGTGCTCCGAATAACCCTCTCGGTACGAGGTGGTTAGGTCTAGATAAAAAGGAATATGCAATTCATGGAACAAATCGGGAATGGACGATTGGAAGCAGGGAGTCGAATGGTTGTATTCGCATGCACGATCGGGACATACAATGGTTATACGACCGGGTACAATTACAGACGAAAGTAATTATTTCTCGTTTTCATACGAGTCCCGAATATGAAGCGTATAAGCTTGGTTATCGGGTTGTGAGTTGGAATGGTCGTAAAGTAGAAGAAGAACAAATTGGAATGCTTACGTTAGTAGATCGTGTAAATATATATTGGCAAGAACCAAATGGACAATTGACGAAAGTAAAAACGGTATTGCCAAATGAAAAATATACAGTGTATTCAAAACGAAAAGATGGAACCTATTATATAGGAAACAATTTGTATATTGTAGATGTAACGGGAGAAAAAATTCGTTATGAGCAATTACCTTATTCGATTTTAAGTAACATATATAAAAGGAAATATAATGTTCCATAATAGCTACCGTGTATAGGCGGTAGCTTATTTGTGATGAAGTTTAGTTGGTTTTAATGATTTCATACCAATCGCGCGCCTGTAAATAGTGAGATAAAAAAATTGAAACAGCAACTATTATGTTTTGCTGAATATAATACAGTACAGACTGGGGGGCGGTCACATTATGAAAAGTGAATTTGCATTTAAAATTTTCTTAATCACGACTTGTTTATTTATCGTGTATTTATATGCGTTACTCGTCTTCTCCTTTTATGTTCCATATATTGATTTAATATTGTTCGTTGGATTTATTTGGGCATTTGTTAAAGCGAGGGAAGGGGAGAAGAGTGTATATCGGCGCATTACTTTATGCGGGACGGTCCTTCTCGTTATTTTGTACTTTTTTATGATGCATGATGTTTGGAGAGGAATGTAAAAAAGCATACGACAATCGTATGCTTTTACGTTTAATATTTCGGTTTAAATGTATGACAACACGTTTCTACACTCGTTGTTACAGAACTTTCAAGCGTCTCGTTTGTTAAAGTAGCGTTTGTATATGAACTGTTTTCAATTTGACCTGCTTCTTGTGCATCAGGTTGAACAACGATTGCACTTGCTTGACAAAGGTTACCTTGTCCCCAAAATGAGCAATTGGAAACAGAGCATTTCACTTCTGGCATAAAACCCCCTCCTCATACATTAGTGTGGGATTTTACGCCCATTTCATGTATAGAAGGAGTTTCCTTTTCTTATTATTTTTTCGTTTGCTCAAGCCACTCTTTTAATTTGTCTTCCGGTTGTTCTCCGCTAATACGGCTCACTTCTTTACCATCTTTAAAATGAATGATTGTTGGAGTTCCTTTAATTTTATATTCATCCCAAGGAGCATCTAATTTTTCAATATCCATAACTTTCATATCAACATTCAAGTCTTTAGCCATTGGTACTACGATAGGAGATAATTTTTGGCAATGAACGCAAGATGTTTGATAAAAGTATACTGTTTCTTCTTTTTTCTCTTTTAAATTCTTTTGGAGATCTGAAAGAGAAATTTTGTTTGTGTAGTAGTCAGGACCATCTGATTGACTAGTAGCATTATCAATTTTTTGGCTTGTTGAAGCATTTTTTTCTTCCATTTGTGTTACAGCGAAAATTGCTGCAAACAAGGCGATAATAATACCACCAAATATAAGCATTTTTTTCATTCTTTCATCTCCTTATTTGTTTTTAATTACAATAAAGCTGCAAATAGCGATTGTGATAAAGCCAATAAGAGCTAAAAACGGGATTGTTACAAAGCCGAACCAGTTTATGTATTCTCCCGTACAAGGTACGCGGCCGCAAGCTGCTCCAGCAGCTGAAAATGCTGCGATTTTTTGAATTGCATAGTGATATAAAGAAATACAAGCACCAATACTTGCGATTGGTAAAGAATAACTTGCAATGCGATAGTCTTTCTTTACTACAGCGATACCGAGCCATAAAACAAATGGATACATAAAAATACGTTGATACCAACAAAGGACACAAGGCTCAAATTTCATAATTTCGGAAAAGTATAGACTTCCTAATGTAGCAATAAACGAAGCTCCCCATGCAGTAAGTAAAGCATATTCTTGCTTTTTTTCTCGTCCCATATTTTATACCTCACTTATAATAGTTACATACTAAATTATAGTATGAAGTAGTAGGGAAAAGAAAGAAAAAATATGTTTATCAATAAAAGTTTTATGAGGGGAAACATTTATTGATATGAACATTTTAAAAAGCGCCATTCTCATAAAGAGAATAGCGCTATATTTTACATTTGAATTTGCTCTACTTCTTCTACATGTGACTTTTGGGATGCGTGGTCAATATATTGAAATAGGAGCTGCAATTGTTTATCAACTTCTGGTAGTTCTTTACTGTATTGATAAGCGTGTAAAAAATGCTCAATACGCTTAGAAAATAATTGATCGTTCGTTTGAACCATGAGAACGAGTAATTTATCCCAATTACAGCAATACGTGTAATAGAGAGCTTTATCATAGTCGTTATATGTTTGCACTGTGTACCCTCCTTACCGAGGAGTTATATATAGTGTGTGACAAGTAAGGAGAAATACACTTGAAAGAATTTGTTAAGAAAAAAGGTGAATGAAAAGAGAAAAACGAGGGATTTCCTCGTTTTTATGCTTTTGGCATTGGCGTAGGTGTTGGCTTGCCATACCCTTCTTTGTATTTATTGTCGATATAGTTACGAATTTCGAGCGTTGATTTTCCTTTTTGTTTCATGGAAGCCGATTCAACCGCGATTTCTAAGCAATTTACACAAGTTATTGCATGGGAATCCCAAACAACTTCACCATTCTTTTTGATTTCACGAATAAAGCAATTTTTATTATTTTTATGCCCTACACTTTCACCACACCCGCAGTAACAAGGAATCCAATCTAATAATTCAGCATTTTGTCCAGCGACAGTATAGATGTCTTTCATTTGTGGATCAAGCTTGTCTAGGAAGGCCGGAAGTGTGTCGACCCCTTTTGTCTTTTCTTGAATGTCAGCTTGCTGAGTATGTGATGCGTGGTCATGTTCTTCTTTTGATTCAGAAGATTTTTTTTCATCTGTACCAGTACTCCCGCATCCAGTAAGAATTAAGCTCAGTACTACAAGTAAAGAAAATATATACCTTTTCATTCGCTTGTCCCCTTTACAAATGTATTAATCAAATTGTATCAAATATCATGGGGTGTCGGGAGAAGATTTTTTCGACTTATTTTTGAAGCGCCATCGTAGTGAATGGAATAGAAATAAAACTGGAATATAAGCGTATACAATATATAAGCCAGCTTGAGATAGTACCGTATTTAATGTATTGATACTTTCCCGGTTTGTGAAAAACAAGGATGAAATAAATATAGCTGCGATAAAAAATGGCAGTGTAATTTTAAATGGTATGTGAAAAGATTTCTTACTAATGCAACAAGAAGACCAAATCGTTAAACAAAGGTTAGGTAAAATAATAAGAAACCATAAGAAAATAATAATGTACTCAAACCTTTGGATAAAGGGAATCTTAATAATTTTTAGCATCGTTAATGTTGGCCAAATTGTATGATGTAGTTGTCCTTGGCTATAGTACATAAGGGAAACAAGCGCTAATATTACGTATAGAATGGTTGTAAAAGCAATACCGCTATGTGCCCATTTATTTAACGATTTTCCTTCTTTTATAAATGGATAAAAAATAAGGATTGCTTCAAATCCAAGAAATTCTAATGCAGATGCTTTAGTTGCAGTTAGAATGTCTAAAGGTGAATGAGTGAGAATTGGGAAAATGTTACGGACATGTGCGTATTTCATCGGGAAAACTAAGAAAAATAGTACGAAAATCGGTATTATGACGCCCCAAAAACAGATTCCTGTTACAGAGCGGAATCCACCTTTTATTACGTAATATGTTACGAGTAAAAATAATAACGTTAATTTCCACGGTTTAATTGTAGGAAAGACCCAAACTTGAATGACTTCAATATATGTACGAAGAACAGTAAGGCAAAATAATAGAAGATATGCAGCAAAGCACACGGAAAAAAATGTTCCAATCCACTTTCCAAAACATGTCGTATGAATATTCATTAAATCATTATCTTTTTCTAACATTTTAAGCATGCAAAAGAGCACGATATGAGTTGCAATACCAGCGACAATAAGGGAAATCCAAGAATCATAACCGGCATATTGCGCAATAACTCTTTGGTATCCTAACACACCTACTCCGATTTGAAGGGAGTGTAATAGAAGAAATGCGAAATAAGGGGAAACAGTATTTGTTTTATTTTGTTCAGCCATTATAGCACCTCACTATTCTCCGATACCAGATTGCACGACATTGATTTGCACATGAACAGCAACCTCTACGCTAGGATACATTTCTTGAATTTGTTTTATACTCCATTTTCTTGAGTGGCTACGAATTTCTTCACGTATCCCGATTGGATCGATTTCTTTTTCTTGAAATTGTTTTATTAATTCATTTAAATGTTTTTCAAGTGTGTTCTCCACATGTTTTTTTACATAAGTTATGTTTTTATTTTTTGATAAATCAAGCCAGTCGGGAGCGTTTTTTATGAGTCCATTTAATTTTAAGTGGATGTTAACTTTCGGAATGTCACCGTTTTGGGAAAGGGAACAAAAACTTTTTCCAGATAAGTTTTGAGTTGCGATTAATCCTTTATGTTTACCTTGACGTATCGGAACTTCGTAACGTCCATTGTTAGTTGGATTAATGAGTAATTTAAATAAAAAAGATCCTGTTTTATCTGTATACATAGCTACTTTATCCTTTTTTAAAAAAGCGAGTCCTTTAATGGAAGCAGACTTGTCTTCTGCAACTTGAATGTAAGGAAGAAATGGATCGGAACCTGATGAATAAAAGTTATATAAGAAAATATTTAAAGCTGTCCGAGGGATTGTCTCGGTTTCTATATTTTGCTCCAGTAAATCAGACAGATATAGCGATCCATTTGTTTTGACATGTTTAAGTAGTTTTTCTGTTGAACCATCTACAAGTGCTAGCTGCACATCTCGGCCAATGTTAGGATCACGTTGCAAGTTGTTAATAACATCCCCAATTCCACGTTCGCCAAATGATTTTCCAAATAGGACAACACGCATTTGACCTACAGCGATAGTATGTGGCGATTTGGCGTTTAGGAGTGAAGAGATTGTTTCAATGGTACCAGCGGTAGTTGACTGAGTTTCTGGTTTGGATTGCACTCCTTTTGTGTAATCCGGATATAAAATCGTCCCACGGAATTTTTTATCTTTCGTTATATCGAATCCACCCACATGAATAATTCGCTGCGTATCAACTATATTCGTTTGTGTACAGCCGGATTGGAAAATTAAAATGATAATGGAAAAGCATAGTAAAATATTTTTCATTTTTTCTCACCATCGCGTTTTTCTTTCGCTTTGTTTGGATCATAGCGCCATTTCTTTTTTGGTCTCAGAAAAGAGGCGCGCCCTGCAGTTTGACTAAATGGTAAGCGCAGGAGACCTTCTGCTGTCCCTAAACCGCGAAATGGATATAAAGGTAATAAATAAGGTGATCCAAGTGATTTTAAGCGAATTAAATGAGCTAATATGAATACGAATCCTACAATGAGACCTAAGCCCCCAAATGCACCAGCTAAAAGAATAAGTGGAAATCGTAGTATCCGGATAGTAGAAGACATTTTTACAGTTGGTGTTGTAAAAGAAGCGAGTGCTGATAAGGCAACCGCAATTAATAAAATGGTACTCGTTAAAGCAGCCTGAACAGATGCTTGGCCAATTACAATCCCGCCAACGATGCCGATTGTTTGTCCAACTTTTGTAGGTAATCGTGCTCCAGCTTCACGGAGCAATTCGATTGTGATTTCTAAAAAAAGTGCTTCTAAAATGGGCGGAAAGGGTACATTAGCTCTTGAAAAAATAATCGGACCTAGTAAATCCGCAGGAATCATTTGATAGTGATACGTTAATACAGCTGTATAAATAGCTGATGAAAATAGAGAGAATGCTGCTCCGAAAAAGCGAACCATTCGAAGAAATGAGCCTGCTATCCATGGTAAATAATAATCTTCTGGAGATACGAAGAAATCGAGTAATGTCGCCGGTCCAGCTAATGCGTATGGTGAACCATCTGTTAAAATGACAACACCACCATTAATGAGTGCATAAACAGAACGATCTAAGCGCTCTGTAGGTAGTAAAACAGGGAAGGGAGAGTTACTATTATCGCTAATAAATTGTTCGATCATAGTCGCATCGAAAGGAACATCAAAGTCAATGCCTTGTAGGCGCTGCATTGCAGTATTGACGTGCTGATCATTTGTAATGCCTTCGATGTAAGCAACTACGACCTTTGTTTTTGATATAGAACCAACTATAACTTCTTTGAAAACTAATTGTTCTGTTACGATATTTCGCCGAAGTAAGTGTATATTTGTATCGATATTCTCAACGAAGCCGACTTTTGGACCGATGACACTATATTCATTCTCTGTATCGTTATATAACCGTGTACCTAAAACCGAACTTTCAGCACGAATAAGTGCATATTCTGCTGAGTGAGAATCATTTTTTAGCTGAATAAGTACATACCCACTTAATAATTTTTCACGAATATCATCAATAGAAGGGTTGGTGATGATGTCCTCGAGTGTTACGATATTTGCTATATCACTTATATTTTCAATGTGATCTAATTCTCTTTTAATAGGTGTTAAAATGAATCGATTAATGAGGAGTGATTCAGCTGTAGATTTATAATAAAACAAACACAATGTTCCATCGTCTACTACGTTATAAGACACGAAATCACTGGATTCTTTCATAGTGTGGATAAACTCCGGAATAGAACAGAGTGCTTTTTTCTTCTTTTTAGATGATACACGGAACATTTCCTCACCCCTTACACACATCATTTACTTGTGTTAGTTTTTGGGAAAGACGGGAATTTATACTTGAAAATTGAAAGTTCATAAAGTGAAGGCTAATAATCTGGATTTTACGGGCAGCACGACTCCCACCTAACTTCTTTGCTCCAGCCGAATTTTGAGGTAGGAGTTTTACTACCCACAAATAGCGGGATAAAGAAAAGGAAGAGTATTGAATATCTCTTCCTTTTTGACAGGCTAATTTGTTTTCTTTTCTTTAATAGGCTTCACTAATTTAATCATTTCTGCCCGTATATCTTCTTTTTTAACATTTAATTTTTCCGCAATTTGTTTAATATCCATCCCATCTTTTTTCATTTTTAGTACATCGTCAAGAGGGGTATTACTTTTTTGAGAGATGATTGTTAACACGGTAAGTTGGCGTAAGCCGATGTTATATTCTTTCATTTTTTGTTTCAGTCCATCTGGTGTGGACTTTTGCATATTTGCTAATTTTTGCAGTAGTGCTTTTTTCGTTTCTTTATTCATATGATGCTTTTTCAATTTACTTGGGTCTACACCGAAATGCTCGGCTGTTTTCTCCCAAGATTTATTTTGCTTATAGTAAGCTAAAACGTCCTTAATTTCTTTTTTACTTATTCTTGCAATGTGGGCAGCTTTCCAAATTTCATGTTTATTATAGCCGAGTTTTTCGAGCGACTGCATTTCTTCTTCTGAAATAGGCTTATGATGGTGCATTGTTACTTCTTTTGGCGTGGCAGCGGAAGCAGGAAAGACAGATATCCCGCACAATAATGCTGCCATAGTCATACTTACTGCGATTTTCTTGTACATATAAACTCCTCCTAGATGGGTAATGTGGAAAACTTACACATATCATTTCCATAAAATGTGAAAAACTTGTGAACACACCAAGTTTTTTTATTCACAACGAGAAATTAATTTTTTAGCTGTTTTCCAACATAAAACATTGATTAATAGTGAAAAACTAGGTTATAATCGAAATTGAAAATCAATATCAATAACGGAATTATACATATAGATAAAAATAAGGGAGAGAAAAATATGACTACATATACTTCCATCGCAAATGTTATTAAAGAAAGACGCTCTGTTCGTACATTTACAAATAAAGCAGTAGAAAAAGAGCTATTAATTGAACTATTAAACGACGCAACATGGGCACCGAATCATAAACACCGTGAACCATGGAATTGTAAATTATACATTGGAGAAGGCCGTCAGAAATTAGTAGACGCAGTATTAAACTCTTTCACAGAAGAAGAAAGAGCGAAACGCGGCAAGATTTTATCTGATCGTTTCTTAAGCACACCTGCACAAATCGTTGTTTACATTAATGAAGATCCGCGTCAAATTCAACGTGATGAAGATTACGCTGCAACATGTGCATTTATGCAAAACTTCCAATTACTTGCTTGGGAACGCGGATTAGGCTGTGTTTGGAAATCAGGTGGATTAAACTACAATCCACTATTTATAGAAGGAATTGGTTTAACACGAGGCCAACGCATCATTGGAATTCTTCATATCGGCTATTTCGATAAAGCACCAGAAGGAAAAGCTCGTACACCGATTACGGAGAAGATGGAGATCATTGAAGGTTAATTAGAAAGAGGCATTCTCGTTTTTTTAGAGGGTGTCTTTTTATTATGCAATCAATCCTCATGAAAGCTTGTTCCTCATCATACACTTTCTTAAGGGAAAGTGTAAGGAGGGAAAATAATGAGAGCAAGTGATGATAAAGCACTACAATATGCGATTGCTGAAATTACGGAAATTGCGACTGGATTTGGTCTTGATTTTTATCCGATGCGCTATGAAGTATGTCCAGCGGAAATTATCTATACATTTGGTGCATATGGGATGCCGACGAGGTTTTCGCATTGGAGTTTTGGAAAGCAATTTTTCAGAATGAAATTACAATATGATTTAGGACTTAGTAAAATTTATGAACTCGTTATTAACTCTGATCCATGTTACGCCTTTTTATTAGATACGAATTCTTTAATTCAAAATAAATTAATCGTGGCGCACGTTTTAGCACATTGTGATTTCTTCAAAAATAATATTCGTTTTTCTAATACGAAACGCGATATGGTGGAGAGTATGGCAGCGACAGCAGATCGTGTGAAGGCGTATGAACATAAGTATGGAAGAGAAGAGGTAGAAACATTTTTAGATGCCGTACTTGCCATTCAAGAACATATTGATCCATCGCTTATGCGTCCGAAACTTGCATGGAGTATTGAAGATTTAGAAGAGGATGTAGAAAAGAAAAAGATATCACAGTACGATGATTTATGGAATTTAGATGATCGAAACAAAAAGAGAGAACGACCTAATATGCATAAAAAGAAGAAAATCCCACCGCAGCCAGAAAAAGATTTACTCCTCTTTATTGAAGAATATAGCCGTGAGCTAGAAGAGTGGCAGCGCGACATATTAACGATGATGCGTGAAGAAATGTTATACTTCTGGCCACAGCTTGAAACGAAGATTATGAATGAAGGTTGGGCTTCCTTCTGGCATCAACGCATACTTCGTGAAATGGATTTAACATCTGGTGAAGCAATTGAATTTGCGAAATTAAATGCAGGTGTCGTACAGCCATCAAAAACAAGTATTAATCCATACTACCTCGGTATTAAAATGTTCGAAGATATTGAAGAGCGCTATAACAACCCGACAGAAGAAATGAAACGACGCGGTGTGAAACCTGGTTCTGGTCGTGACAAAATCTTTGAAGTACGGGAAATTGAATGGGATGTATCGTTCCTAAGAAACTATTTAAATAAAAAACTTGTAATGAGAGAAGATATGTACTTATTCCAGCGCCAAGGAAAAGAATATAAAGTAATTGATAAAGAATGGGAGCATGTACGCGATCAACTCGTAAATATGCGCACAAATGGAGGTTTCCCGTACTTAGTAGTAGAAGATGGAGACTACTTAAAGAATGGGGAATTGTACATTAAACATAGCTATGAAGGAATTGAGTTAGATTTAAAATACTTAGAAAAAGTATTACCGTATCTTCATCAGCTATGGGGAAGAACAGTGCATATGGAATCGATTGTGGAGAGTAAGGGCGTTGTGTTTTCTTATGATGGGAAGATGGTGCATCGGAAGTATGTGTGATGAAAAGAACGGACATAGAATTTCTTGTCCGTTCTTTTTATTTTGAAAATGGTAAATATGCTATTCTTGAAGAGAGGGAGTTACATAGAGAAATGGAGCGATTCAAATGAGCAAAGTAGGGGTGTGCAAGGTGGATATTACGCCGCCTATAGGTATTGATTTTATCGGATATCATAGAGATACAGGGATTAATAATATTGAAGATCACATTTATGGGACAATTTTTGTATTTGAAAAAGATGAAATGAAAACTGTGTTTATAAGTATTGATAATATCGGAATGTTAGTAGAAGATACGACGATGATTCGTGAACGAGTAGCTAGTGAGCTGAATGAGCCGTTGCAGCAAATAACTGTCGTTTATACACATACTCATTCTGGTCCGGAAACAGTCGGTGATCATCCTTTAATAAAGTCGTATAAAACGATTTTACTAAATAATGTAGTGCAGGGTGCTATTACTGCGAATAATAATATGCGGTCATGTGAAGTTGGGTGGGATGTTACGACAGGTGATATTGGAGTAAACCGAAGAGAGAGGACACCTGATGGAAAAGCAAAGATGGGCATAAATATAGAGGGTATTGTAGATAAAAGAATTGGTGTTTTAGCAATGAGAAATGCTGAGTCAAAGGAGTTAGCTGGGGTCATTGTATTTTGTACTGCTCATCCGAATGTTTTAAAAGGGGATAGCGATGTATTATCAGCAGATTATCCTGGAATGACGCGAGAGATTCTGGAGAAAATAGTAAACTGTCCTGTTATTATTGTTCAAGGTGCTGCTGGAAACGTGAATGCGAAGTATCGTGGTTCACAGGAAGCATTAAAACAAATGGCTTACGTACTCAGTGGACATGTGTTAACGATATTACCAACAGTTACATATAGACCAATTGTAAATCTAAGAACTATTTCGACGATGATGCAAATGAAATTAAAGGATATTCCAGAAATTGAAGAGATAAAAAGAATGGCCCAATTAGCTGAGAAGCAGTGGGGTGTGAATACTGAAGAATGGCTTACTATCGTTTTAGAAAAGCATAGGAGAAACATTCAGCAAGTAAGTATTGATTTAGAAATTCAATTGTTTCAAATTAATGATGGGATATTCTCTGGAATACCGATGGAACCTTTTTCAGAAACCGCTTTAGAAATGAAAGAGAGTGTTCAAAATGAACTAGCTTTCTTTGGTGGCTATACGAATGGATATATTGGTTACTTACCGACAAAAGAGGAGTATGCATATGGTGGGTATGAAGTGGAATTAAATCCTGTTGTGTATGGGCCGGTTACAAACTTGTTGATGCCGCCAGAGGAGAATACGGCAGAGCTGATCGTGCAGAGAGTTACGGAATTATATAATGTATAAAATATGGGTATCCCATATATTTAAAATAAAATTTAAAGGAATCAATGATTTTAATAAAGCTGTAAAAAACGAATCCATTTTGAAAAAGAATAATCAAAGTGGATTCGTTTTTTATATGGAGTTTTTGTTTACCAAACAGGTCGTATGCTCGATGATAATTTTCCTGTATTTTCTTTAGTAACGAATGTTGTTAAATCCTCTTTAAGCATTTGCATTCGTTCTGCACCTATGTTTGCAATCCATCGTTGTTCTATTTCAGCTACTATTTCTTCTTTTGCTTTCATTACTGCTAAACCACGCTCGGTTAAAACAATAATTTTACCTCTTTTATCAGTAGGATGCGTTTGGCGCGTGACATAACCACTGTTCTCAAGAGAATCTACCATTTTACTTATGGCTTGTTTTGAAACCCCTAAAGATTCAGCTAGTTCTATACCGGTTGCTCCATTAGGAAGGATGCGTTTGAACATAAAACCATGCGCTGGCCTAATATCTTCAAATCCTAATTCACTTAATTTGTCATGTAGTTCAGTAATTAATGTGCTGAAAGATAGTGATAAAAGTGATGTAAGATCTAGTTCGTTAAGTGTTTGATGAGTCATGTATATAACCTCCTTACTTATAGTCAATTAAATTGACTATAAGTAGAATCTATTGTACTATACAGGATATAGTCAATCGAATTGACTATATAATAGTAATAGAACAAATAATGATTTATATAAATAATATCAATGAATTATGGAGGTTTCACATGGTTAATATCGTTAAAATTAGAGGGAGTGTATTTGCACCGTATGCTTTGCTGAAACCTATTCAGGATCCTGCGACGGGAAGAGTGTTTGAATATGCCGGAGATGCACGTGAATTTACACCATACGCTGTGAACACAAAGCGTTCAAGATTAGAACAAGAAGTGGTTGTTGATTTTTATAAAAGAGAAATTTTCACATATGCAGATGCTTGTATCGTTACTGTGAAAATTACAAATCCAGATGGCTCAATTGAGTATCAAAAAGGAGAAACAAGTACAGAAAACATTGTATGTACAAATATTGTATGGAGTGAAGATGAAGTTTCATTTGAAATGAGAGCAAGTGCAAGTAATCCGTTAAACGCGGCAGCACCTGCAGCTGATTATTTTTTGACTATACGAGTTAATGAAAGTGGTACTGTGCATGTTGAAGGTTTACATGATGGTTTTCCTTGCTATGAATTTTATAAACAAATCGACTTTGGTTCATTTGAATTAATATATACACATGATTTCAGGAAAACGGATGATACCCCAGCAGCACTAGCTGGAGAAATGGAATATAGCTTTAAAACGAAAATCTAGATATAAATATAGCGCTATTTTTTAGAAGGAAGTAGCAAACGTAAAAGAGAAAGCTATTGGTTCTAGGATTGAAATTGTGGTCTATTTTATTCAATAGTATGCAGTATATAAAATTAGAATTACAGGGGTGTTTCTTATGAAGAATATCGTTAAAATTAGAGCCAGTGTATTTATTCCAATGTCTTGGACAGAACCACAGAAGGATGTACAAACCGGAAAAGTAATCCAGTTCGAAGGTGATTCACGTGAATTTACACCACATGCGGTAAATACTATGCGCTCTAGAGTTGAGCAAGAGGTAGTAGTGGACTTTTATAAAGAAGAAGTGTTTTCATATGCAAACACAGGTATTACGACAGAGAAGGTTACAAATCCCGATGGTTCTGTGAATAAAAGAACAGGAAAAGCGAGTACTGAAAATATTGTGTGTACGGATATTTCATGGAATTCTGATGGTGTGCAATTCAAAATGAGTGCAAGCGCTAGTAATCCGTTAAATGTGTATGCCCCTCCTGTGGACTATTTATTAACTGTATGTGTGAACAAGGATGGTAGTATCGATATTCAAGGAGAACATGATGGATTCCCTTGTTTCGAATTTTATAAGCAAGTAGATTTCGGTTCATTTGAACAAATCCATACACATGATTTTAGAGAAACTGGTGATACAGCTGCAGCATTAGGCGGAGAAATGGATTATAGTTTTACAAAGAGGTTATAAGAAGTAGGATAATAAAACGGTTGATTCCTTGATTCGTAAATGAAATGAATTAGTTGGACTACCAAGCAGTGTAGTTGAGAAATGCAAAAGCCAATAAAATCAGTGGCTTTTGCATTTTTACTATACTCTAGGAGATTTCAAAAAAATAAACCACTTACAATATACCCTTAAGGGTATATGATATTATACAAAGTTACAAAGTAATGTATAATATAGTTATAATTACGGAGGTGATCTACAGTGGAATATAATCAAGATATGAAAAATAGATTGAAACGTATTGAAGGTCAAGTTCGTGGTGTGCTTCGCATGATGGAAGAGGGAAAAGATTGCCGAGATGTTATTACACAGTTAACTGCATCCCGTTCTGCACTTGATCGTACAATTGGACTCGTTGTTGGAACAAATTTAGAGCAATGTTTGCGCGAGCAGTTTGAGACAGGTAATGGCTCAAATGAAGAGTTAATTAAAGAAGCTGTTCAATTACTTGTAAAAAGCCGATAATCTGTCAAACGTATGTGTTGACAGATTTTCAAAAACATTTTATTATACCCCTACAGGTATATGTATAATAGTTAGGGAGGAAATGATTATGAGTATAAAAGTTGATATGAATTTAGACTGTAAAGGCTTGGCTTGTCCGATGCCAATTGTGAAGACAAAAAAGGCGATGGAAGGATTGGCATCAGGACAAGTTATTGAAATAGAGGCGACGGATAAAGGATCGACGTTAGATATACAAAGTTGGTCAAATAAAGTAGGGCATCAATATATTGGAACGAAACAAGAGGGAGATATATTAAAGCATTATGTACGAAAAGCCCATGAACATGAAGTAAATGAAGTTGTGAAGTATCCTCATACAATTACGAATGGGGAATTGCAAAATATATTATTAAGTGGTGAAGAGTGCACTGTATTAGATGTTCGTGAAGAAGCGGAATTCGTTTTTGGTCATATTCCATCCGCAATTTCGGTGCCGTTAGGTGAATTAGATAGGGCTATGTTAGACAGTGCGAAACCAATTTATGTCGTTTGCCGAACTGGTAACCGTAGTGATGTAGCTTGCCAAGTGTTGAAAGAGAGAGGTTTTTCAAACGTGAAAAATGTCATTCCAGGTATGTTAGAGTGGCAAGGAAATATAGAAAAATAAAATTTTTTAAATATAAATATACCTCAGGGGGTAATTGAATGAGTGTTAAACCGTTACAAGCAAAAGATGTCGCAGAGAAAGTTTTATTCGGAGAATTGTTTATTTTAGATGTTCGTAATGAAACGGACTATGAAGATTGGAAAATTGAAGGAAAACAAGTTTCTTCTATAAATAAACCGTATTTTGACTTATTAGATGGTGTAGATCATGTCGTAGATGAATTGCCGAGGGAGAAAGAAATTTTAGTCGTATGTGCGAAAGAAGGTTCTTCGCAGTTTGTTGCAGAGCAATTGTTACATGCTGGTTTCAATAATGTTTATTATTTAGCTGGCGGTATGAAAGCTTGGAGTGAGTATGTGAAGCCGGTAAAGGTAGGGGATATACAGGGCGGGGGAAGTATATATCAATTTAATCGTCTTGGAAAAGGATGCTTATCTTATATGGTAGTTTCAAAGGGTGAAGCAGCAGTCATTGATGCGGTGAGAACGATTGAAGTATACGAAGATTTTGCAAAAGAGCACGGAGCTACTATTACTAATGTAATGGATACACATCTACATGCAGATCATATTTCTGGTGGGCGTAAGTTAGCTGAAAAAGTAGGCGGTACGTATTGGTTACCTCCAAAAGATGCGGAGGAAGTCGTTTTTTCTTACGAACCGCTTGTAGAAGGTACTGTTATTACGGTGGGGGGTACCCTAATTCATATTGATGCGCTATACTCACCAGGGCATACGATTGGAAGTACATCATTTATTATTGATGAGACGTATTTATTATCAGGGGACATATTATTTGTAGATTCAATTGGCCGCCCGGATCTTGCTGGAAAGGCTGAAGATTGGGTGAGTGATTTACGAAATACGTTATATAAACTTTATAAGGAACTGTCTCAAGATTTAATTGTTTTACCAGCTCATTATTCAAAAATAAGTGAAATGGATGAGAAAGGTATTGTGCGTGCGAACCTACAAAATCTATTCAAGGAGAATGTAGGATTAAATATTGCCGATGAGGTAGAGTTTCGTAAAACGGTGACAGAGAATTTACCGCCTCAGCCAAATGCATATGAAGAAATTCGTCAAACGAATATGGGTAAGATTTATCCGAGTGTGGAAGAAGAGCGTGAAATGGAGATTGGCCCAAATCGTTGTGCAGTTCATGATTCATTATAAAATAACAAACTGGAGGAATAGATGATGAATGTAAAACAAGTATTAGATGCGAAAGGTTTAGCATGTCCAATGCCGATTGTAAGAACGAAGAGAGCGATGGATGCTTTACAAACTGGAGAAGTGTTAGAAGTACATGTAACGGATAAAGGATCAGTAAAAGATATTCCAGCATGGTCAAAAACAGGCGGTCATGAAATAGTAAAGCATAATATAGAAGACGATGTGCTGAAGTTTTGGATTAAGAAGGCGTAGAGGTTGTTTATATGAATACAATATTAAGTACGCTTTTCATTTTAATTGCTGTATGGTTTGTTATTTCACGTGTTTTACCGGTGAAAGGTGTTCAAAATATAAATGGAAAAGAATTAAAGAGTATAGTGGGAAAACAGGGAAAGCAGTTTATCGATGTTCGTACAGTAGGTGAATATAGAGGAAATCATATGAAGGGATTTCAGAATATCCCGCTAAATGAGTTAGCTAGTAGAGCAAATCAATTAGATAAAAATAAGGAAATAATCGTTATTTGTCAGAGCGGGATGAGAAGTAAGCACGCAGCAAAAGTATTAAAGAAATTAGGATTTCAGCGTATTATAAATGTTTCAGGCGGTATGAACGTTTTGTAAGGAGAAAGTAGTATCAGGTGTAGCTAGATAATTTGAGTCTTTTTACAATTTTTAAAATACCCCTACGGGTAATTAGGAGGAGAACAACATGGAACAACAGAAGAAAACAACAATTGTTTTATTTAGCGGAGATTATGATAAAGCGATGGCTGCTTATATTATTGCAAATGGTGCAGCGGCGTATGATCAAGAGGTAACTATTTTTCATACTTTTTGGGGATTAAATGCTTTAAGGAAAGATGAACATGTGAAGGTAAAGAAAACGTTCATAGAAAAAGTATTTGGAAAAATGATGCCGCGTGGTGCGGATAAGATGGGATTATCAAAAATGAATTTTGCCGGTATGGGACCAAAGATGATTAAAGGTATTATGAAAAAACATAATGCGATGCCTTTACCAGATTTAATTGATTTGGCGAAAGAACAGGGAGTTAAACTTGTAGCTTGTCAAATGACAGTAGATTTATTAGGGTTAAAAGAGGAAGAGATTATGGAAGGGGTAGAGTTTGCAGGAGTAGGTGCATATTTAGCAGATGCTTCGGATGGGAATGTGAATTTATTTATTTAAATCACCTTCTTTTTAGAAGGCAGGGGATACAATATGAGTTTAACAGTACTACTTTTTATTATTGGGTTTATAGGCTCGTTTATTTCAGGAATGGTTGGTATTGGCGGTGCAATTATTAATTATCCGATGATCTTATACATTCCAGTATTGCTAGGATTTGCTGGATATACATCACATGAAGTGAGCGGTATTACAGCGATTCAAGTATTCTTTGCAACTTTTGCAGGCGCGTGGGCGTACAGGAAAAGTAACGATATGGATAAAACTTTAGTTGTGTATATGGGAGCTAGTATATTAATAGGAAGCTTTGTAGGTAGCTTTAGTGCGAATCTATTAAATGAGCATGCTGTAAACGTTGTTTACACATTACTAGCTACTATTGCGGCTATTATGATGTTTATACCGAAGCGAAGCAATCGTAAGGGGACAGAAGGAATTACGTACAATAAGTGGCTCGCTAGTTTGCTAGCGTTTATTGTAGGAAGTGTTTCCGGCATTATTGGGGCTGGTGGTGCATTTCTTTTAGTACCGATTATGCTAGTTGTTTTAAAACTACCGATACGTACAACAATAGCAACATCTATCGCTATTACGTTTATTTCCTCGGTAGGGATTACGACGGGGAAAGTGATTACTGGACAAATAGTTGTTATTCCGGCTCTTATCGTTGCGATAGCAAGTTTATTTGCCGCTCCTCTTGGAGTGAGAGTAGGGAAGAGAGTGAATCAAAAAGTTTTGCAATACGTATTGTCTACTTTAATTGTAGGAACTGCGATAAAGATGTGGGTTGATATGATATCGAAATAAAAAGATGGTGCTCTTGTAGCACCATCTTTTTATTTACGCCCAAATAACTTTCATTAAGTTCTTATATTCATCGTTTGCCAGTTTATATAGCATTCTCGTATGTTCAAAGACAAGTGCGGGATTAAAGTTTGGTTCTGAGAATGCAAGAGATGTTGAAATATCAATTGCATTTTGTTTGTTTAGCGTGAATTTTGCAAATCGATAAGATGTGTTTAATTCATTGATGACATGTAAAATATCATTTGTTGATGTTGAATCAGGTACAAGAGCAACATTGAAGCAGTATATATCCACAGCAGGATGTTCGCTTTGGAAAGCAGCGATAAGTTGAATTTTTGCGCCAGCTTCTGTTTCTAATCCTACTGAAAAATGTACCGAACCATCATTTTCATCTATATTTTCTTCCATGTATATATCGTTTGATTTTAAGTACTCTTTAAAATCTGAAATGTTATGTTTTACTGCAGCTTTCATATGCGTGGGCCCCCTGATAATTGGAATAGATTACTATTATTTATTATAATTTAAAAATATTAAAAAAGATAGTTGGAAAGTTCTGATTTTTTATTTTGAAAGCATTAAAAAGAAGCAGTGCTCTACCTCCATAGAGCACTGCTTCACTTTATTCATTGTCATTAGACGATGTTTCTGTATCTTCACTGTTATTCTTATTTTGAGTTTCATCGTTACTTGATTCGCGTTCACTCGTATTTTCAGACTTAGATTCTTTTGTTTTCTCTGAGCTTGTTTTTTTCGAATCAGAATCAGATTTTGTATAGGCAGGTAGTCCAAGGTGACTACGAAGTTCGTTTGTAACATTAGCTAATTCTTTTTTATCTGGATTGTAGTAGTAAGTTCGGCCACCACCAGATGACTTACTACATGTATCATCACCTTTTGCCATGTAACAATCTTCACCTTCAATTTGTAATTTCTCAATTGAAGAATCTGCTCCATATTTATAGAATGAAAGCATATCATCGAATGTTAAGTTTGTAACGAATTGTCCGTTAATATCATCAATGATGTTACCAACTTTTGTTACGGATCCAACGCTTGTTAGTTTCTTTAAAATTGCTTCAATAACGAGTTGCTGACGTTGTCCACGCATCGCATCACTATCAACGTGTCGTGTTCTAGCAAGAGCAAGAGCTTCTTCACTATTTAACTTTTGAACACCTTTTTTCAGGTGAATTGCATCGGCGTTATCATTACTATCTTGTTCAGTAAATTCAACTGGTACGTCAACTTCAATGCCGCCTAAATCATCAACGATTTTCATGAATGATTTAAAGTTGAATTTTACAAAGTAATCGACGGGAACATTCATTAATTTTTCAACTGCATCAATACTAGCTTGTGGTCCACCATCTTTTCCGTTTTTAGTAGAACCAAATGCATGAGCGTGTGTAATTTTAT
Organism: Bacillus sp. SRB_331; assembly: GCF_003264175.1. Taxonomy (NCBI): domain Bacteria; kingdom Bacillati; phylum Bacillota; class Bacilli; order Caryophanales; family Bacillaceae; genus Bacillus; species Bacillus sp. SRB_331. Next base: position 50,067 of record NZ_NADV01000001.1, read on the forward strand.
CTTTTTTCTTTTCTACTGGAATATAAGTATATGTGTCTCGTGGAATACTTAATAGTTTTACAGTTTTGCTATCTTTATTAAATGTTGCAAGTAATAGTGCATCCGTTCTTATAGCTTCACCATATTCTTTCCCACGGACATCGCTTTCATCAACACCCATTATTAAGACAGAGACGTTATTTGTAATAGGTTTTACAGCTTTATCACGTAAATCAGATTTATCACCGCGCGCTAAATCGTGAGCGGCATTTCGAACAGCAGAAGATGCTTTATTTACTAAAAACCATGTATAACCGCCACCTATTATTAAAACTAATAGAATAACGCTTATAATAATTTTTGTTTTTTTCTTACCTTTTTTCGGTTTATTGCGTGTATTTTCTTGCAAAGATGGGTTTTGCTCCATTTCTTGTACTCCTTCATTTGAATTGAAATACGACACTCATATCCACTTATTATAATGAAATTTAGCGAAAAAAAACATTACAAATCATTTACATTTCGTAAAAATTCAATTTATTTATAAAAAGTCAGATTTTCTATATTTTATTTTTAAGATGTAGAACAAGTATAATGTGTTTTAGTAGAAATGAAAATATGTATTGTGAGAAAGTGATAGAGAAGTAAGATTTGTTGAAATATAGCCAAGAAGAAGCGGTTAGCTTTAAAAGCATTTCTTATATAATAAAGAAGGATTTTACGGATGAAGGAGAGAGCGTAATGAATCATACACCATTCCGAGCAATTGTCGTGAAAGAAAAGGAAAATAATCAATTTGAAAGAAAGCTTGTTGAGAGAGAAGTAAATAGTTTACCTGAAGGAGACGTATTAATACGTGTTCATTATTCTTCATTAAATTATAAAGATGCCCTTTCAGCTACTGGTAATAAAGGTGTAACGAGAACATATCCTCATACACCTGGCATAGATGCAGCAGGAGAGGTTGTTAGTAGTGGAAATAACGCCTTTCAGGAAGGCGATCAAGTTATTGTAACTGGATATGATTTAGGTATGAATACTTCTGGTGGTTTCGGGGAATATATTCGCGTGCCATCATCTTGGGTTGTTCCTTTACCAAAAGAAATGACTTTGAAGGAAAGTATGATGTACGGGACAGCAGGTTTTACAGCTGCCCTATCGGTATATAAGCTTATTAGAGCGGGAATTATGCCTAGTATGGGAGATGTTTTAGTAACGGGTGCTACGGGCGGAGTAGGCAGTGTAGCAGTTAGCATTTTAGCGAAGCTAGGATATAACGTAGTAGGATCGACTGGGAAAATGGAAGAGGAACAGATGCTGCTACGTTTAGGTGCAAAAAAGATGATTCATCGCGCGGAGTTGAGTGATGAATCAGGAAGACCGATGCTTAAAGGAATATACGCTGGGGTTGTCGATACCGTAGGCGGAAGCATGTTAGAAAGTTCTTTAAAGGTAGTTAAGTATGGAGGCTGTGTAACAACGTGTGGTAACGTAGCAGGGCATGAATTAAATACAACTGTATACCCATTCATATTACGAGGGATTAGCCTTTTAGGAATAGATTCAGTTCAATGTCCAGTAGATGTGAGAAGAGACGTGTGGGCATTGCTAGCAGGTGAGTGGAAAAATTCAGAGCTATTATCTTATACAGAAGAATGTACATTAAAAGAATTAGATGAGAAGTTTACACTTATACTGCAAGGAAAGTTAAAAGGAAGAACGGTTGTAAAGATGAAATGAAAAAAGAGACGCTTAAATTAGCGTCTCTTTCCTATTATAATGATTGTTTTAAATTTACTTTTCCTTGTTCACCTAAAACACCATCAGCGATATTTACAGCGTGATCACCGATACGCTCTAAGTTACTTACCATATCAACGTAGATGATGCTTGCATCACCTGAACAGCTACGTTCGTTCAGACGTAACACATGGCGTTTACGTAAAACACGTTCCATTTGGTCAATTTTACGTTCTTTTGCAATAACAGTTTGAGCTAGTTCAGTGTCAAAGTTTGTTAAAGCATTGATTGCATCTTGTAATGTTGAAATTGTTAATTCAAGCATTTCATTTAATTCAGCTAGTGCTTCATCTGATAGTGAAACGCGGTTTGAAATTTGGAAATCTACAAGTTCTACCAGGTTTTCTACATGATCACCGACACGTTCAATATCTCCAACAACACCTGCTAAAACTGAATGTTTTTCAGAGTCTGTTGGTGAAAGTGGTTTTTCTGATAGTAAAACTAAATACTCAATAATTTTTTTATCTAAATTGTTAATAGCTCCTTCTAATTGAGTAGCCATGTCAGCATGTTTTTTATCTTGTGTATTTAAAAATTGGTTTGCTTCTTTTAATCCATGTAATGAAAACTCAGCCATACGAATGATTTCTTTTTGAGCTTCTGTTAAAGCGATAGCTGGAGATTGCTCAATAAAGATTGGATTTAAATGTTGCGGTTTGAAGTTAATAGATGCATCTTCACCACGAATAATTTTTGTTACAATCCAGGCTAATACTGCAATGAATGGGAACTGAATGATTGTATTCGTTACGTTAAACGTCCCGTGTGCAAATGCAATTGTCATTTCTGGATTTAAGTTTAATGACGTTTGGAAATATTGAATTAAACTTGTAAATGGTATTAATATAATCGTAAAGATAATGGTACCGATAATATTAAAGATAACGTGAACTAATGCTGCACGTCTTGCTGCAATTGAAGTACCGATTGCTGCTAATACGGCTGTAATTGTCGTACCGATGTTATCACCGAACAATACAGGAAGAGCAGCTTGCAAATCGATTGCACCTTGACCGAATAGTTCTTGCAAAATACCGATTGTCGCACTTGAACTTTGTACAATTAAAGTGAAGACTGTACCAACAACAATTCCTAAAATTGGATTATCACTCATGCTAACCATTAACTCTTGGAATGACTCTAAAGAACGAAGAGGTTTCATACCTGCGCTCATTAATTCTAAACCGAAGAATAACATACCAAAACCGAATACAACTTGACCTACAGAATGTACTTTTTTATTTTTAAAGAAGAATAGTAAGATTGCTCCAACTGCCATAATTGGGAGAGCGTATTCTCCGATTTTAATCCCGATAATGAATGCAGTAACTGTCGTACCGATGTTCGCACCCATAATAACACCAATTGCTTGTCTTAATGTCATAAATCCGGCACTTACAAGTCCGACTGTTAAAGCGGTTGTTCCTGAACTTGATTGAATTAATACTGTAACTAACATACCTGCTAGTACACCCATAAGAGGGTTTGTTGTAAAACGATCTAGAATATCGCGAAGACGATCTCCAGCTGCTTGTTGCAGTCCATCGCCCATGTATTTAATCCCGAATAAGAAAATACCTAATCCACCAATGAACTGGAAAATCATATCTTGAATATTGTATTCCACGCATTCCACTCCTTAAATTTCATGTACGATGTAATTATTAACTAAACCTTGAGGCACTGTAAACGGTTTATCAGTAAAATTTACACTAAATTTACAAAGGGATAAAAAGTTTACAAATCTTTAAAGAAACACCTGGATTTAATTGGTTTTTTAGATGATATATCTGATCGGTTTGTAAAGAAGTCACATTTATTACACTATTTGTGGATAGTAAAAATAGGTGAAGGGAAACTACCCAACTGGGTATGTGGATTGGAATTTTATTTTGTTATGATGATGGTTCTTTGCATATTTTTTGATTAAAGTTAGAAAAATATGTAGGGAAACGGGGGAGGTTTGAAATGGATTTATTTAATGAAAGTAAAAAACGATTAAATTATTTTAAACTGTTTTCTTTTGAGATGCTCGCAACAATAAAAAAGAGCAATTCGCATATGAATTTGCTCTGCCTTTTTATGTTAAAAACTTTCGGTGCTTTGCATTTTAACAATTATGCAAAGTGTTTTTTCTTTATTTAGAATCGTCATTATGCTCCATAGTGATGACGACATTTCCCTTCTTATGTCCTTTTTCAACATATATGTGAGCTTCAATAATTTCCTCAAAAGTGTATTGCCTATCAATGACCACTTTTATTTTACCATCCTCAACAAGTTCTTTAAGGAAATTTAATGCTTCGGAAGTTTCAGGTGCGTTTTGACTTAATATGAGTTTCACGCGACTTGTCAATTTAGTCCAGAGCATTTGAGCACTTGGTAACGGTTCAACGATATTTATATAGGTACCATCTTCTTTTAACATTTTAATACACTCTGAAAAGGAGCTCCTGTTTACCGCTTCAAAGATAACATCATAAGTTTCGTCTGTAGTAGAAAAATTTTTTGTGGTGTAATCAATTACTTCGTCAGCTCCTAGAGATTTGACCAATTCTAAATTGGAGCTACTGCACACACCTGTAACTGTTGCGCCGAAATACTTGGAAATTTGTACTGCATAACTTCCGACACTTCCAGAAGCTCCGTAAATAAGAATGTTTTGACCGCTTTGAACGTTAGCTTTCCTAAGGAAAAACAAAGCTGTACGTGCTCCAATTGGGATGGCTGCGGCTTCTTCATAGGATATATTGGAGGGCTTCATGCACACTGCTCCACCTTCAGGTAGACAAATATACTCAGCATAAGAACCAAAATTTACTTGGGTAGCTGCAAAAACTTGGTCTCCTTTTTTTAATCGTGTGACGTCTTTTCCTACCGATTCAACTTCACCAGCCAATTCCATTCCGAGTATTTGTTTTTTCGGTTGCTTAAAGCCAAGTGCGATTCGAGCGGGTAGCCAAACAGAAGAGGGAACCGTAAAACTTCGTGAGCGAATATCTCCTGCTGTTACGGTTGTCGCTTTTATTTTTACTAGTATTTCATTGTCCTTAGGAGCAGGTTTTTCTATCTCTTTCAGTTGAAGAACGTCGGGGAGACCGTATTTTGTATACACTATTGCTTTCATTAATATTTCCTCCAATTCGTTCTATATATTAATATCATACGAACAACATGAATAAATAGAACAGCGGTTCACTCTTCAATACAATGCAAAAAGCAGTGTGATTTTTTTAGGAATCCACTGCTTTTTACAAATGTGTATACATGATTTTTTGGTCTAAGTACTTCGAAAAAGAACCAATTAGCATTACCCAACGGCTTTTTCTTTTGTTTTATCCCCCTGTTTTTGCTTCCGTAAGCTTGTGATGTAAATGAAAAGAAAAGCGATAAGTAATAGAGAGGAATATCGATATACAGTTGCATAGTTGGTAAAGTGTGCAATGAATCCAAAAATAATCGCTCCAGCACCAATTCCAAGATCAAATGCTGAGAAGAATGTTGCTGTTGCTACTCCTCTCCGGTGCGGTGCTACTCGGTCAATCATCCATGCTTGTAGTGCCGGTTGAATTGCTCCGAAACCACTGCCGTAGCACGCTGCGGCAATAATTAAACTCGGAATTGTAGTTGTATACGACAGCAAGATAATACCTGTAAACGTAATAATAACTCCTGGAATGATGACGAATGTATGGCCTTTCGTATCATATAATCTTCCAGAAAACGGGCGAGTTACAGCGATTGCAAGTGCGTTAAATAAAAAGAAGAGACTGATATCAGCAATCCCGACTTCCGTAGCAAATAATGTGATAAAGCTCCCAATTCCCCCGTACATTAATGTAATACATAATATTAATAATGAAGGAAGTAAAGCTTTACGCTCAATAAATCCATCGAGAAAGGTACCAGATGTTTGCTGTGGTGGTTGCGGCGATTTTTTGATTTGAAGTAGTTTCGTTAATATTAATGAAACTATTGTGCATGAAAGTGCACATAAAAAAAGAATCGTGAAGTTATATGCTTGCATAAGCCAAAGTCCGATAAGCGGACCGAGCGCCATGGCGATAGTTCCAGAAAGACCGAAATACCCCATGCCTTCACCGCGGCGAGCTTGCGGAATTAAATCTGAAACGACAGTTCCGTATGTAGTCGTTGTAATACCAAAACCAGCTCCGTGTAAAATTCGAACGGCAAGCAATAGGAAAACGGTTGAAGCGAAAAGATAACTGCCCATAGCGAGTAAACAAATAGCGGTACCGATCATTAAAATGATTTTTTTGTTGAATTTCTGCAAGGCATTTCCAGTTAGCGGCCTAATAAAAAGTGCTGCAACGGTAAACATGCCGACAACGAATCCGATATTTGAACTTGTGCCCCCAATTTCTTTCACATAAACAGGTAAAGTTGGAATTAACATTTGAAATCCTAAAAACATACATAAGTTTGCTAGAATTAGCGCAATAAACTCTTTTGTCCATAACGGTTCTCGTTTTACGAGTACTGCCTCTCCCATATATTCATCCCCTATATAAAAGTTTTCTCTATTCTTTCGAGTATATGTATTGGTCAACGTAACAGTCAAGGAAGGTGCCTTGAAAACGTATAACAATTTTCGAGGCAAAAAAACTGACAAATTTGTGTAAAAGCTACACAACTATGAAAAAAAGATGTAAAGTATAGATGTATAGACTAGTAGTTGTTATGAATGATAGAAATTGTTTTTTCTTTAAAGAAAGCGGATTCAAATTGTAGTGGAAGAAAAGGGGATACATACTTTTTCGCTACATATATTTGAAAAGGTTTACAATATGATGAAGAAAGAGGCGTGTACATATGAGACGATTAGGTATTTCTATTTATCCAGAACATTCGACAGTAGAGAAAGATAAAGAGTATGTAACATTAGCGAGTAAATACGGATTTACACGTGTATTCACATGTTTATTATCTGTAGATGGCGAAAAAGAGAAAATTATAGAAGAGTTTAAAGAAACGATCTCTCATGCAAATGCATTAGGGTTCCAAGTATTAGTTGATATTAGTCCGTCTGTCTTTACACAATTAGGTATTTCATATAATGATTTATCGTTCTTCCATGATTTAGGAGCGTACGGTATCCGTTTAGATGTTGGATTCTCTGGTTTAGAAGAATCGATTATGACGTACAATCCATACGGTTTAAAAATTGAGATTAATATGAGTAACGGTACGAAGTATGTAGATAACATTATGAGTCATAGACCAAATCGTGAAAATTTAATTGGCTGTCATAATTTCTATCCGCATCGTTATTCAGGATTATCATACGATCATTTCATTAAATGCTCGAAACAATTTAAAGATTACGGTATGAGAACAGCTGCTTTTATTTCATCATTCGATGCAACATATGGACCTTGGCCAGTAACAGAAGGGTTATGTACGTTAGAGCAGCATCGCGAATTACCGATGACAACACAGGCGAAGCATTTGTTTGCAACAGAATTAATTGATGATGTTATTATTGCGAATGCTTATGCTTCAGAAGAAGAATTACAAGCACTAGGTGCGTTAAATAAAGAGAAACAAACATTTGATATAGAACTATACGATACAACAACAGATTTAGAAAGAATTATCGTATTAGAAGAACCTCATTTTTATCGCGGGGATGTATCTGAATATATGATTCGTTCTACACAAAGTCGTGTGAAATATAAAAAAGAAGCGTTTAAACCGCATAATACGCGTGAAATTAAGCGTGGCGATCTTTTAATTGATAATGAGCAATATGGCCAATATAAAGGTGAATTGCAAATTGCTTTAAAAGATATGGTGAATACAGGAAAAACAAATGTAGTTGGCCGAATTATAGAGGAAGAAATCTTCTTATTAGATTATTTACAAGCTTGGGATAAGTTTGGATTTACGCTAAAGAAATAATGAACGCGGGATAAAAGGGAAAAAACTACTGATTTCAGTGGCTTTTTCCCTTTTATATAAAGAGCGAGAGGAAGAGCTATGACAAAAGTGCATCAGCGATTAATTTCCATTTTAGAGGAGTTTTTAGAAGAGAAATCGATGTTAAATCGAGCTTTTTTAGCGAGCCGTTTACACGTATCAACGAAGACGATTCAAAAGGATATAAAATTATTAAATGATATATTGGAAGAACACGGAGCGAAAATTGAATCACAAAGAGGGAATGGGTACGAACTAGAAATTATACAAACTAAGAAGTTTGAAGATTTTTGCGTAAATGTATTTCAAAAACAGACAGAAAAGATTCCAACTTCTTATGAAGAAAGAGTAGCTTATATTTTACACCGTATTTTAACGACAGATGGGTATGTGAAGCTTTCACAGCTAGCGGAAGAGATTTATGTGAGTAAATCTACTGTAAACTTAATTATGAAAGATGTTACGGATATTTGTAGTCGCTATGAGTTACAAATTGAAAAAAGACCATATTATGGTATACGTATTGTAGGAGAAGAATTTAATATTCGTTCTTGTTTATCACAATATGGTTTACCGCGGTATGAACATACTCCGTTTCATGAGAACTATGAGCAGACGGACACATATTTATCGTTACCCCATATTTCTCTCATCCGCTCAGTTATACTAAAGTATATCGAGGGAGGAACGATATATTTATCAGATATAGAAATTGATAATTTATCAATTCATATTGCGATTGCTTTAAAGAGATGCAGGGATGATCATTACATTCAAGCACTGCATGTAGAGGAATCTGAACTTATAATAAAGAAAGAATATAAAATTGCGAAACAGATTTTAGGGAATTTAGGGGAAGAGCTAAAACTTCAATTTCCAGAAGAAGAAAATTTATATGTGACGATGCATTTATTAAGTACTGCTGTTACAGCGAGAGATCGCTATGAAAATGTAGAAGAGCTATTAGGGAAAGACATATATGCATTCATGCAGCATATTCTTTTCAAAGTAGCGGAAGAACGGAATCTTACTTTTTATTACGATGAAGAATTATTATTTGGTTTTGGTGTTCATTTAAAAACGTTATTAAATCGTTTGAGATATAAGTTAAATACGAGAAATCCTCTTTTGGCAGAAGTGAAAAAAAATTATCCATATGCTTTTGAAATTGCAGTTCTCGTTGGAGATATAATTGGTGAATATACGGGTGAATCCATTCCAGAGAGTGAGATTGGTTATATTGCCATTCACTTTGGTGGGGCGATGAGCCGCTTGCAGGAAAATAATCAAAAGAAAAGATGTTTATTAGTTTGTGCAACTGGTCAAGGGAGTGCACAACTACTGAAATATAAAATTCTATCACATTTCCGAGATAAACTAGAGATTGTAGGTATTACAGGGTACTATCAATTGAAAGTGGAAGATCTTTATAAAGATAAAATAGATTGTATTATTAGTACGATTCATATACCGAGTGGTTTGCCTGTTCCGGTTATAAAGGTAAACTCAATATTTGATGATAAAGAGATTAAATCAATTGGTAAGCAGTTATTTACACATGTGAATGATAGTATGCAGCAATACATTAAGGAAGATTTGATCTTCTTAAATCGTAGTGCTTCTACGAAAGAAGAGGTTATTCAGTTTTTATGTGAGAAAGCTGCTGAGAAAAACTATGTACCCGCAAACTTTTATGCTTCTGTTATGGAGAGAGAGAACACATCTCCTACAGCGGTTGGAAACTTAGTGGCAATTCCGCATCCGATGCAATTATTAAGCGATACGACATTTTTGATGTTTTGTACACTCGATAAGGCGATTGACTGGGGAGATAAAAAAGTACAAGTTATTATTTTATTTAGTGTGAAGCGCAATAATAATGAAGATTTACAAAAGCTTTATGATTTTTTATATGATATTATGTCTAATCAAACTATAATAGAAAAATTGCATCAGGCTCAAGCTGTTGATGATTTTCAAGAAATCTTACTATCATTATGAAAAAGTATATTAAAACTTCCGTTACATAACGGAAGTTTTTTATGTTTAATTGTATGCGTTTTCATAATAAGATGAAAATATAGAAAAAACATAGCTTGGAGGAATTTAAAATGACTGATATGCAAACTCCATTTGCGTTAATTTTACATGGTGGTAACGCGAGAAGCGCGGCACTTGAAGCAATTGCTTTTGCAAGACAAGGAGATTTTCAGAATGCGAGTGAAAAGATGGAACTTGCTAGTGAGGAAATATCATCCGCTCATCGTATTCAAACCGATTTAATTCAAGAGGAAGCAAGAGGCAATCATGCAGAAATAAGTTTATTATTAGTGCATGCACAAGATCATTTAATGAATGCCATTACAGTGAAAGAACTTGCTGAGGAATTTATCACTCTTCATAAACGAGTGGAAGAGAAAGTGACAGTATAATATGTACATTTTATTATGTTGTGCAGCAGGCATGTCAACGAGTATGGTTGTAAGAAAAATGCAAGAAGAGGCAAAGAAACAAGGGAAGGATTATAAAATTAAAGCAGTTGATTCGGAACTTGTGAAACTGGAAATAAAAAATGCTGATGTTGTTTTAATTGGACCACAGGTGAAGTATTTGTTTCCAGCGGTAGAGTTTCTTGCAAAGTCATACGATATACCAGTTGCAATTATAGAGCAGCGAGATTATGGTATGTGTGATGGTTTGAAAGTACTTAAGCAAGCTGAACAATTAGTTTTAGCGTAATTATATTTTTTTAAATATAAACATTATAATGTTATAACTTTTACTTTTGTCAGATTGAACATAGAGAGGGTTATCGATGAATGGTTTTATGAGTTTTATGGAACAGAAGATTATGCCAACAACGCAAAAGATTGCGGGGCAACGACATTTATTAGCAATTCGAAATGGAGTTATTTCTACATTACCGTTAACGATTGTCGGGTCATTTTTCGTTATCTTTTTAAACTTACCAATTGATGCATATATGGAGTGGATTGCACCGTTTCGTCATATTTTAGATATTCCATTCCGATTTACAGTAGGCTTAATGGCTTTATACGCAGCATTTGGGATAGGGGCTTCACTCGCGAACTTTTATCAGCTCAATCAATTAAGTGCAGGATTATTATCTGTACTCGCCTTTTTACTAGCATCAGTTGAACCAATTCAAATAACAAAAGCTGTACCAGGTGTTATTGATGCAGGAAGATATATTTCAGTAGGGACATTAAGTGCTACGTCTTTATTTGGAGCTATTGTGACAGCATTAATTGCAGTAGAAATTTATCACTTTATGATTAAGCATAATATTTCGATTAAATTACCAGATAGTGTACCACCAGCAGTTGCAAACTCGTTTGCAGCATTAATTCCAACTTTAGTAGTTATTCTTTTATTCTGGGGTATTCGTTACGGTTTGAAATTTGATGTAAACACAACAATCACATATTTAATCGCACCATTAAAATCAGTATTAGTAGGAAATAATTTATTCGGCGGTTTATTAACAGTATTCTTAATCGTGTTCTTCTGGTCGTTCGGTATACATGGCCCAGCGATTTTAGGACCAATCATCCGTCCGATGTGGGATTCAGCAATTCTTGAAAATATGGAAGTATTCACGGCTACAGGAAATGCACATCAGTTACCAAACTTATTTACAGAGCAATTTATTCAATGGTTCGTATGGATTGGTGGATCAGGCTCAACGTTAGCTTTAGTAATTATGTTTATGTTCTCTAAATCTAAGTTCTTAAAAGAGTTAGGTAGATTATCATTCGTACCAGGTTTATTCAATATTAACGAGCCAATTATTTTCGGGGCACCAATTGTAATGAATCCAATCTTAATTATTCCGTTCGTTATTACACCGTTAGTTACAACGACGGTATCATATTTCGCAGTTGTTTCAGGTATGATTCCGCTCATGATGGCGAAGCTGCCATTTACGATGTTAGCGCCGATTGCAGCGATTATTAGTACGGACTGGACAATTATGGCTGGTGTACTTGTACTTGTTAACTTTGTTATCTCATTCGTTATTTACTATCCATTCTTCAAAATGTATGAGAAGCAACAATTAGCAGGAGAGGAGAAAACAGAATGCTCGGAGCAATTATCATCTTAATTACATTCGTGGCGGGGCAGTGTATTGCACATTATTCAAAATGGGTACAAAGTAAATCGCTATTAGTTTTACTACTTGTGTCGATATTATTTATCGGATGTTCAATGGGAGCTTATGTGGCATTTAGTTTAGAATCACCGTACTTTATCATCGTACCAACGATTTTATGTGCGACATGTTTATCTGCAAAATATAGATTTACAAGCATGGCATTAATACAACGTGTGAAGGAGATGCAAAAGCATGGAGCGTAAATTAGGAATTTCACTTTATCCAGAGCATTCAACGAAAGAACAAGATATGGCATACATTTCGGCAGCGGCACGCCACGGTTTTTCAAGAATATTTACATGTCTATTATCTGTGAATCGTCCGAAAGAAGAAATTGTGGCTGAATTTAAAGAAATTATTAATCATGCAAAAGAGTACAATATGGAAGTTATTTTAGATGTAGCTCCAGCAGTATTCGATCAACTTGGTATTAGCTATAGTGATCTAGCATTCTTCGCAGAGTTAGGTGCAGATGGAATTCGTTTAGATGTAGGGTTTGACGGGTTAACAGAAGCGAAAATGACGAATAATCCATATGGTTTAAAAATTGAGCTGAATGTAAGTAATGATATTGCCTATTTAGAAAATATCCTTTCGCATCAAGCGAATAAATCAGCTTTAATTGGTCGTCACAATTTTTATCCGCAAAAATTCACTGGTCTTCCGTATGATTATTTCATTCGCTGTAGTGAACGCTTCAAAAAGCATGGTATTCGCAGTGCAGCCTTTATTACATCGCATGCAGCTGACATCGGTCCATGGGATATTAATGACGGATTATGTACGTTAGAACAACATCGTAACTTACCAATTGAAGTACAAGCGAAACATTTATGGGCAACAGGGCTTATTGATGATGTTATTATCGGAAATGCTTATGCGAGTGAAGAAGAGTTAGAGAAACTAGGAAACTTAAATCGTTACATGTTACAGCTAAAGGTACACTTTGTAGACGAAGCGACTGAAGTAGAGAAGAAAGCAACACTGCAAGAATTACACGTAAGACGCGGCGACATAACAGAATATATGGTACGTTCTACAGAAGTACGTAAAAAGTACAAAGACTCTGACTTCCCAGTGCGCGAAAGTGTAGGACAGGAAAGAGGGCAAGTTGTAATAGGTAATAACTCATTTGGTAAGTATAAAGGTGAACTACAAATCATCTTGAAAGAAATGCCAATAGATGAACGGAAAAATATTGTCGGTACAATTGCAGAAGAAGAGTTATTCTTACTAGATTATGTAGGAGCTTGGACACAGTTTACTTGTGTGGAATAGGGAAGGTAAGAGAGTATGCTATAGCATACTCTTTTTTCTGTTGAAATAGTAGTCTATCGTATATAGAATTCAAAGGGATAGATTTAACTCGGACGGGGGAGAAGGAGAAAGAATGTAAGAATCATAAAAAAGAGTCAGTCTCAACGTTGAGACTGACTCTTTTTTATATAGTAATTAGTTTAAAATTTTCACTGTAACTGTTTTACGTCCCCAGTTACTTGATGTACCTTTATCTGGCATTAAAACATCGATTTTATTTCCTTTAATAGCTCCACCAGTATCACCAGCGATTGCCACTCCGTAACCTTCAACCCATACTTTTGAACCTAATGGAATGACACTTGGATCAACTGCAATTAGTTTCATGTTTGGATTAGCTGTTAAGTTATGACCCATAGCTGATTTTACTTGGTCTCCTGCTTTGTAACCATTTTCAAGTGGATCCGCTGTGTAAGCTGTTGCTTGAACTCTTAATTCACGAGAAGAAGATGGTGCACTTGTTTCAGTTTCTTTCGCAACAGGTTGTTGTGTAGCTGGTTTTTGAGCTTTAGCCGCTTCACGAGCTTTATCTGCCTCTTGAGCCTTAGCTGCTTCACGAGCTTCAGCTGCCTCCCCGGCTTTAGCCGCTTCACGAGCTTCAGCTGCCTCTTGAGCTTTAGCCGCCGCTTCACGAGCTTCAGCTGCTTCTTGAGCTTTAGCCGCTTCACGAGCTTTAGCTGCCTCTTGAGCCTTAGCTTCTGCTTGAGCTTCAGCTTCTGCCTGAGCTTTAGCTGCTTCACGAGCTTTAGCTGCTTCTTGAGCCTTAGCTTCTGCTTGAGCTTTAGCTGCTTCAGTTGCTTCTTGAGCTTTAGCTGCTTCACGAGCTTTAGCCGCTTCTTGAGCCTTAGCTTCTGCTTGAGTTTCAGCTGCTTCACGAGCTTTAGTTGCTTCTTGAGCCTTAGCTTTTGCTTGAGTTTCAGCTACTTCCCCGGCTTTAACTGCTTCACGAACTTTAGCTGTATCTTGAACGTTAGTTACTTTTTCAGCTTTAACTACTGGCTGAACTTTAACTGGTGCTTTTCCTGTTAAGTAAGGAATGTGCACATAAGCTGTTTGGCCGTTATATTCAAATTGAATCCAATCATTTTGTACTTGGTGTGTTGTTTCGATTACATCATCTTTTTTCAATTTACCAAGAATCGCTGAATCTGTATTCGCTCCAGCACGTACGTTTAATACGTTTGCTGTTACGTAGTAAGTATCTTTTGTGTAGTCAGCGCTTATGAAAGCCTCTTTACCACTATTTAATTTAACTTTTGACCATCCGTTTTCTGTATGTAAAACGTTAACTTTATATCCATCTAATAACTTTCCGACAACTTGTGATTCAGTAGTTGGGTTTTCTCGTACATTTAGTACATCAGTCGTTACGATTGTTTCTGCTTTAGCAGATGTTGTGAAAATCCCAAGACCAAAAACCGCTGCTGTTGCTATACCCATAAATTTTTTCATAATAGCCTCCATTGCATTTGTTTTCGTTGACCTCATTATAGCAACCATTATTTTCTTATTTGCGGAAAACACAAAACTACAAAGCATTCGTAACGAGGCATTAATATTCTGTAATAATTCCATTAACATCCTGATAGCGTTTTCTTTGCGTTTTCGAGGGGATTAGAACATACGATTCATAAAATCAACACTTTTTTAATTACTAATAGATTAATAATGTATCAGTAGTGTTACTCGAATGTTTCTGTAACGTTACAAAAAAGGGGTATTTAACTATTTGAATCGTAATGTAGTTATGAAAATATAATCTTCTTGTGTGTGAAGTCGTATATATAGGGGGGATTTTAATGAAATAGAGATATAATTGTTACAAAATAAGTTGTAGTATGGAAAAAATTACGCCTTGAATTTGTTCTTTTACATATTATTTTTGCAATAATAGGATTGTAGGATAGTGGTAATGCGAAATGAAAGTTGCAAGGATAAAAAGATAATCGCAACATGAAACATATATAATAGAAGAAACATGATTTAAAGGGATGATATCGTTATGAGTTGGTTCGCGAGTTGCAGTAGAATTATCCCGCTATTTGTGGGCAGTAAAACCCTCACCTCAAAATTCGGCTGAAGCAAAGAAGTTAGGTGGGAGATTAACTGCCCGTAAAAGCCCGATTGGTGAAGGCTAATAATCAGTGGGGGATGAACAAAACCCCCACTGATTATAGTTTCACTTTATATAATAGAAGTTAGAGGTTCTTATTTTTGTCAAAACGTCGATGAAATTACATTTGCCTTCAACAAAATAAAAAACGTAGGAGTGTAAACTCCTACGTTTTTTATTTACTCATATCGTAAACATTCAATTGGATCAAGTTTAGCAGCTTTGTTTGCTGGTAGTAAACCGAATGCAATACCGATTAGCATTGAGATACCTACTGAAAGAAGTCCAAGTTCTTTTGAGATAACGAGTGGCCATCCGGCAAAGATTGAGACGATCCAAGCGAAGAAGATACCGAGCATGAATCCGATGAAACCACCGAGTCCTGTTAAAATACAAGATTCAATTAAGAATTGTGTTAATACTTTACCGCGCGTTGCACCAAGTGCTTTACGAATACCGATCTCACGTGTACGTTCTGTTACAGATACAAGCATGATGTTCATTACACCGATACCACCAACAAGTAAGGAGATAGCGGCAATGCCACCGAATACCATTTTCATCATACCGATGGATTCGTCTAATTGCTTCGTAAATTCACCTAAGTCCTGTGCTTCGAATTTGTGCTCGAATTTAGGAGCTTTCATGTCGTTTAAAACAGAAACAGCTTGTTTTTCTACACTTTTACGTTCTGTTGGAGAGGTCATTGTTAATTTTACAGAGTCATACTCATTTACTCCTGAAATGACAGGCGCGTTTTCAAGAGATGTATAACCTTCAGGCATAGCCATTCCAAATTCGTTTTTCGTTTCGTATACACCGACTATTTTATACGGCTTTCCTTTTATATCAGTGTATAAATTTGATTCCCAACCACTAAATAATTTGTTGAAAGCTTCTTCATTTAATATAACAGCAGGAATTGCTTGGTTTAATTCGCTGTCGTTTAATTCACGACCGTGAACTAATTTTATTTTCGAATCTGTCATAAAGGCGCCTGTTCCACCTTTTAAATCAAGAGAGACATCTTTTGAACCAGAAGATGCTTTTACTTTCATACTTACATCTGGATAAACATCTTTAACGCCTGGTACAGTTTGAAGACGTTTTAGCATATCAGGTGTGATTTTGGCACTATCAGTTCCATAATCAGGGTTGTTGTAGTAAATCGTTACTTCAGTATCTTTTCCTTGGCCTAACTCTTTTTTAAACTTTGCATTTGTACCATCACCCATTGAAATGATAGTAATAATGG
Organism: Bacillus sp. SRB_331; assembly: GCF_003264175.1. NCBI lineage: Bacteria > Bacillati > Bacillota > Bacilli > Caryophanales > Bacillaceae > Bacillus > Bacillus sp. SRB_331. Next base: position 66,651 of record NZ_NADV01000001.1, read on the forward strand.
CGCTAATACCGATAATAATACCTAGCATTGTTAATATAGAACGCATTTTATGAGCAAAGATAGAGGAAAGGGCCATGCGTATATTTTCACTCGTGTTCAAAATTAACCTCTCCAATCTTGGACGATATTTCCGTCACGAATTACAATTTGACGTGCTGCCGCTTCCCCAATTTCACGATCGTGGGTAATCATAATGATTGTTGAGCCTTGTTTGTTTAATTCGTAAAAGAGATCCATAATTTGTGTACTTGTTTTCGTATCAAGTGCACCCGTCGGTTCATCTGCTAAGAGAAATTTCGGGTTATTTACGATTGCACGTGCGACTGCGACACGCTGCTTTTGTCCACCTGACAATTCATTTGGTAAGTGAGTAGCACGATCAGCTAAACTGACTTTTGTTAAAGCTGCTAATGAGCGCTCACGTCTTTCTTTTTTATCGACTCCAGCGTAAATAAGAGGTAGTTCTACATTTTGAAGTGCTGTAAGTCTCGGTAATAACATAAAGTTTTGGAATATGAATCCGATCTCTTTATTACGAACATGTGCAAGTTCTGTTTCAGACATGTTTGAAATGTTTTGACCAGCTAGTTCGTACGCACCTGTCGTTGGTTTATCTAAGCAACCGATAATGTTCATTAATGTTGATTTACCAGAACCAGATGGTCCCATAATAGAAGTGAATTCTCCTTGGTTTAGTGTTACATCAATTCCGTGTAATATTTGAACGGACTCTGCACCATTTTGGAAAGATTTCGTGATGCCTTTTAAGTTAATCATTGAGTGACAACCTCCATACCGTCTTTTAAGTCTTTTTCAGGTTTAGAGATAATTTCCTCTCCTTTTTTCACTCCAGAAACTTTTGCTTCGCTATCTGTCTCGAATTCAACAGTAACTGCTTGTTCTTTCGCTTTACCGTCTTTTACAACGAAGACAACACTTTTGTCACCTTTTTTCACAATGCTGCTTTTCGGAACAATTGTACCAGTTGCTTCGCCGGATTTACTTGTTACGTAAACATGGAAGCCGTTTTGTAATTCTTCACTATTATCTAATGTGACAGTGAATTGATAATTAGAAACAGTTTTATTTTCGTCCATGCTCTTTAATGGTGTAGAACCGATTTCTGTTACTTTTCCTGTCCAAGTCTTACCAGCGACAGTTTTTGATGAAACAGTTACTTCTTGCCCAACTTTCATACTAGCAAGTTCATATTCAGAAAGTTGACCTTTTACTTTAAATTGACCAGCGTGACGAAGTGTAATGCCACTCATACTTGTTTTTTCATCAGCAGTTTTTACGATATCATCAATTACACCGTCGGCTGGACTCGTTACAGAAAGTGTGTTTACTTTCTCTTTTGCTACTTTAATCATTTCATCAGCTTTTTCTACTTCAAACTTCTTCATTTCAAGTTGTGATTCTAATTGTTGTACTTCAATTTCTGATGCTTTTAATGCTTCAGCGGGAAGGCCTGCATTTTTATCTTTTTGTAATTTTTGTTTCGCTGCATCAATTTGTTTTTGGAACAATGTTACTTCTTTTTGTGCGATTTTCTTTTGCATTTCTGCTTCTGTTACACCTTGTTTAGCAGTAGGGTCATTATATTTAAATAGAAGCTGACCTTTTTTCACTTCATCACCTTTTTTAACAGCTAATTCATACGTACCTTTTGTTGGATCGAATGAAATTGTTTCAATACCATTTGGAATAACTTCGCCGCCAAATTTTTGTGCATTTTCAATTTGTTTTTCCGTAATTTTATAACCGCTATATGCCATTGCTACTTCTGAACTACCGCCAGCAAATGCAAAATATGATCCAGCTGCAATTCCGATCGCTACTACACTAGTAATTAACACTTTATTTTTCTTCTTCATCTATTTATCACCTTTTCGTTCGTTTTAGTATCTACATTAAGTATAAAAGAGGTGAAGAATCTGACAAATCGTTTTAGCTTACAATAACCTTACAGTTTTGTAAGGTATCGATATGTAAATGTAAGGTAGAGGTTGTCCCAGCCTAAGCAAATGAGTTGACTCGTTGTTTTTTTCTTACAATAATATTGTGTGAAGGAGAGGAGGAAGGAAGATGGAAGTTTATTTTAGTACGCATCCATTAAAACCGTTTATTCCATACTCAAGGCAACATGCTATTATATTATTTATTATGTTGGTGGGGATAGTTTTTCTATATCAATACCAAGATGTATTACGTCAAAGTGAGTGGAATATAACGGTTCGATATGCGATTGCATTTTTATTTATTGGAAGCGAAATTGGGCTTCATATGTGGGAATGGAAAGCGGGGATTTTTGAGCTAGGCACTTCATTACCATTTGAGTTATGTACGATAAGTTTGTTGTTAGCGTCGATTATGATTGTAACGAAAAGTTATCGAATATATGAGATTGTGTTTTTTACAGGGATTATCGGTGCATCACAAGCCATTTTAACGCCGAACGTGCAATACGCTTTTCCGCATTTTCGCTTTATAGAATTCTTCATTGCACATGTATTACTCATTTGGGCACCGCTCTTTATGACGTGGGTAGAAGGATATAGACCTACCTTGCAATCGATTAAGCGTACGATGATATTTTTAAACATAGTAATTCCAATCGTTTCATTTGTTAATTATAAAACGGGTGGCAATTATATGTTTTTAGCTCATAAGCCAGAAACTGCTTCATTACTCGATATGTTAGGGCCGCATCCTTACTATATTATTTCATTAGAAATAGCTGCGCTTATGGGATGTTTCATTTTGTATATACCGTTTGCGAAAAGAGAAGGGCATGCGCATAAAGAATCACTAGGGTCATAACCTAGTGATTTTTCTTTATAAATATTTACAATTCAGAAAATTAAGAATAAAATTAGAGGGTAAATTATATATAGAGAGAAGGGAAAACGTGGTCAAAAAAGTTTTTCTGAATGGGATGGAAGTGACAATTCAATTTATTATTTCGATTTTGGGCATTATTTGTATAGGAGCACTGCCGAAATTATTTTATGGATTTGAGCTGCATGCATCAAAGTACATACAGAGTTTAAAAGAAGTGTTTGTGAACTTAATGGATATCTCCAATTTGCAATATGTGAGAGGTAAATTTTTATTTCCGCAGTTGTTCGTCCATTATAAAGAAACGATTGTTATTTTTTTGGCTGCTTTTTTCATTTCATTATTTGTAGCATTTTGTATTGTTTATATGATTATGAGTAGTTCACCGCGTATACAACATCGAATTAAATCATTTCTCATCTTCCTAGAATCCATTCCAGACATTCTTCTTATTTTAGGATCACAAATTTTAGTTATATGGTTTTTTAAACAAACAGGTTTTTACCTTTTCAAATTGCGTCAATTGGAGGCGAGTCGATTAGAGGATTGCCAATATTTTGTTTGAGTATACCGACTACGATTCTGTTTGTAAAAATGTTAGTGCTTCGTTTTGAAAATGAGCTAGAAAAAGATTATGTACTATTTGCTAAGGCGAAAGGGCTAAATCGTATTCATATTTTAAATCGTCATGTTTTACGAAATGTGTTGCTTAGTACACTTTTCTTTGCGAAAACAAATATCTTTTTTATGTTATCTAATTTATATATTATAGAATGGATTTTTAATACGGGTGGTATTTTTATGTTTTTGAAATCTTATGAAGGTATTAGGGTGGAGGTTTTCATCGTTAGTGTGCTACTTATTTATATTCCGATTTTTATTTTGTTTAAATTGTTTCATTATCTCATTCCAGCTGCGATGAAGGAGAGACTATAATATGTGGACGTATATAAAACGCGATAAAAGATTTTGGATAAGCATTGGGTTTCTTCTCATATTAGTTCTTTTGAGCATCGGAAATACGATATGGAATGATGGACATATTAGACAAGTTACGTTGCAATATGATGCGGATGAAAATCCACAAGTACCACCGTTTTCACCTTCATTACAATTTTTACTTGGGACAGACCGGAAAGGATACGATCTGTTACATTTAGTCATTGAAGGCGCAAAGTGGACGATTGGTATATCTATTTTAATTGCGGCACTTAGAATGGTAATAGGTGTGTTTTTCGGTGTTGTAATCGGAACATATGTAAAAAGAGGGTTTTCAAAAATCGAGGCTTTTTTTGATAGTTTTACAGTTATTCCAACAGTTATGATTGCGTACTTTTTTCTTCACTTTGCAAATGCATTTGGGAGTGGAGAGGAAACAACAACCTTTTTTGAAAGGGCTTCGTTTCAAGTTTTATTACTTGTAATGCTTGTGATGCCAGTTATTGCACTGTATGTTGCGAAGGAAGTTCGTAAATTGAGAACCGAAGAATTTATTGAAGCTGCGTGCATATTAGGTGGATCAAGAAGGCACATTGTTATAAAACATATTTTTCCACATCTTTATATGACGTTTATACTTGTATTTTTTCAGCAGTTTACGCAGACTCTTACTATTTTACTACACTTAGGATTACTGGAAATATTCTTTGGCGGAACGGTTAAGTTTTTAGGACCGATAGAAGAAATAGACTCTTACACACATGAATGGTCAGGTTTAATCGGAGTCTATTTTAGATCATTAACAGTGCATCCGTGGATTCCTCTCGTTCCAATTACATTTTTTGGACTTACTATCTTTTCGGGAAATATGATTGTAAAAAGTATAGAAGAGGCGATGACAAAAGTTCGATTAGGGGGAGATATAAAGAAGACGGATGTAGAAGAGGAACAATCTGCTGTGCAGTCAAAAGAAGAGTTATTTACGTTTAAACATACGATGTGAAGAGCCTAGGAAACTAGGTTCTTTTATTTTGTTATATTACAATATCGTAAGAGAGGTGTAATGAAAATCGATAGGGAAGAAATACAATTTCGTATACACTTCATGTATAGAGAAACGCGAGAGCAGGTGAAGGTATACGATGGATTTTTTAGAAGTATCAAAACGTAGTATAAAACGAAATATTAAAGATTATTTTCTATACTTTATTTCATTAGTAGGCAGCATTATTATTTATTTTACATTCGTATCGATTAAACGAAATGAAAGTGTAGTAGCGCTTTTGAAAGAATCGGATAAAGTAGAAACGACATTTACGTTTGCACAAATTTTATTAATTATCTTTTTAACGATTTTTATTTTTTTATTGTAATAGCTTCTTTTTACGAAAGAAGAAGAAAGAAATTGCATTGTATAGTTTATTAGGAATTCGTAAAGAAGAAATTGCAAAGTTACTCTTTTATGAAACATTACTAGTTGGTGCTGCGGCAAGTGTATTAGGTATTATTTCTGGTTTATTTATAGCGAATATATGTGCAGGGCTTCTTGTGAAGTTAATGGGAAGTGCGTTTACTTTTACATTTACGATTTCATTGTTATCTATAGTAGAAGTTCTTATAACGATAGGTGCGATTTTCTTTATTGCATCATGGAAAAGTAAAAAGTTAATTTATGAGCATCGTTTAGTTGAATTATTATATGGTGAAAATCAGAAAGAAGAGGTACCTACTTATTCAAGTAAGAAGGCAAAACGAGCAATTATTTTATTAATTACAGGTTATATAATTGCGTTACTCACACAAGTTTTTGGGTTTGGAGCAATTTTTATTACAGGTCTACTTATTTTTGGGTGTATTGTAAAAGGTACGTTTTTACTATTTGAACAATATACAGTGAAATCACTCCATAAAATAAAGGGAGATAAAACGAAATATTGGAATGGAACGAACATTTTATCGATTTCTTCATTGTTCTTTAGAATAAAAGGGAACGTAAAGATGCTTGCGTTAGTATCTTTATTAAGTGCAGTGACGCTATGTACAATTGGAATTAGTTCTAGTATGTATTATGGGGCTCAGAAAACGGCGACATTAATGAATCCAGTTAGTTATGAGTATGTAACAACTGGAAAGGAATTAGATAAGAAAGTTAGAAAAGAAATTCAAAAACATGAGTTAGGAATAAAAAATGAAACGTCCGTAGCTTTACTTTCTACGCAAGGGAAGATAGATGGAGAACAAATATTAACTGGGTATTTAATAGGTAATGGTAATGTACAAGTTATAAAAGAGTCGGATTATAATAAAGTAGCTTCTATGTTAGGGAATAAAAAAGCTGTTCTGGGTTCTGAAAAAGAAGTTATTTTATTAGATCCGTATAAATCATATAACATTGAAAAGAATTCGCTTGAAGGAAACAACGTGTCCTTTGAAGGGATGAAGAATGGTATAACAATTGTTGAGCATCGTGAGGAAACAATTGTTAGTGCGAAACTTGCGCCAGTTGGACTTGTTGTTCAAGACTCGTTATTTAATAAGTTGCAGCAAGGAAATGCTGTTTCAAAGGTAAGTGGATTTATCGTTGAAGGAAACGGTAGTAGAGAGCTAACGAAAGAGCTAGAGACTATTCTTTTTAAGGAAGCGAAGTTCCAATCATTTGAACAGGCGAGTCAAGCTGAGTTGCAAGATGGTGCAGTGTTGTTATTTGCAAGTGTATTTTTAGGGATTGTTTTTATTCTGGCTACTGGCTGTATTTTATACTTTAAACAAATAACAGAAGCGCTGGCAGAGCGACCAGCATACGGAATGTTAAAGAAAATCGGACTAACGAAAAGAGAAGCAACAGAGTCTGTAAGAAAACAAGTAGGAGCGATTTTCGTAGTACCATTACTGCTTGCGATTTGTCATACATTCTTTGCATTTTTAAGTTTGATGGGCTTTACAGGAATGTTTGAATATAGTCTTCCTTTACTAGGTAGTATAGGAGTGTATATCATGATTTACTTAGGCTACTATATGTTAACTGTTCGCTCATATACAAATACTGTATTCAGCGATAGAAAATAAAAAGAAGCAAGCATGGATTTCATGCTTGCTTCTTTTCTTTATTTTGTAGAAACTTCACCTGTAGCTTCTGTTTGTGGAATACAGTATCCGATTATACCACCGATTATTGCTGGAACGATCCAGCCGATTCCTAAGTTATAAAAAGGAATTGCGTGTACGATATTAGCGATAAAACTGGGTATCATTCCCACATTATCAAGTGCATGAATACAGCTAATAATGAATGCTGCGATCATCGCTCCGATATAGACAGAAGGTTTACGTTTCGTATATTTATCGATAAATGATACGAAAATTAAAATGATTGTAATTGGATATAAAATAATTAATACGGGTAATGTAATTTTGATTAATAAACTTAATCCTAAGTTTGAAATAACGAAGCTAAAAATACAAACGTATAGTACAAGCTTCTTATATGAAACATTTGTTAATACTGTTGTGAAATAGTTGGCGAATGCACTTACAACACCGATTGCAGTCGTTAAACAAGCAGCTATAATTGCGATACTTAATAAAACATTACCGCTTGTCCCAAAGAATTGATACATAATAGTTGCTAATAGTTGACCGCCATTTTCAAATTGTCCTAAGTTTCCGTTTGAAGCGCCGATATAACCTAGTAAGAAGTAAACAATTGTTAAGAAAAGAGCCGCAATGCTTCCGCAAATAATTGTATATTTCGCAATGGATTTCTTATCTTGTATACCGTTTTGGCGAATTGCATTTACAACAATTGTTGATAATACGAGAGCTCCGATTGCATCTAATGTTAAAAAGCCTTCGAGAAATCCTTTGAAAAATGGGATTTCTTTATAGTCACCAACAGGTTCTGCGAACGATACTGGTGAAAGAATCGCCTTTGTTGCCATAATTGCAATAATTCCAAGCAAAATTGGCGTTAATATTTTTCCGATATGATCTACTAATTTGGATGGATTTAACGATAAGAAGTAGACGACTATAAAGAAAATCGCACTAAAAACTAACATAGAGTACCATTGATCTGGGAAAAGTGGTGCAATCCCAATTTCATAAGATACAGTTCCAGTTCGTGGAATAACAAATAGTGGGCCGATGGAAAGATAAATAATGATAGCGAATACTGCTGCGAATTTTGGGTGAACACGGCTCGCTAAAGTATTAAAACTACCACCAGCAAGGGCAACAGCGACGATAGCTAGTAAAGATAAACCGACATCTGTAATAATAAATCCTGTAATGGAAACCCACATATTTTCTCCGGAAGAAAGACCGAGAAGAGGCGGGAAAATCATATTACCAGCACCGAAGAAAACTGCGAATAGTAATAAACTAATCGAAAGTATTTGCGCTGGTTTTAAAGTTGTACGCATATAAAGAAAAGCCTCCTAATGAGCGTTTTTTTGTCGAAAATTCAAATAATTTGTCGATTAACTGTTATTATTTTAAAGGTCTGATGACTAGAAAGCAAGAGGGAATTTTAAAAATATTTTAAAATAATGCGTAAAATTGAATAAATATACTATTTATATGTTAATGCAGGAAGAATTTCACTTTTAACGTAAAAAAACACATATCGCTAGGATATGTGTATTAAAAATAAATTTGCCTATCACGTTCTTCTTTTAAAATTTCTACAGCCTCTCGGAAACGTTGAGAATGGACAATTTCTCGTTCGCGTAAAAAGCGTAAGCTATCATTTATATCGGGATCGTCTGATAAATCAATTAGCCATTGATAAGTCGCTCGTGCTTTTTCTTCAGCTGCAATATCCTCGTATAAATCTGCGATAGGATCTCCTTTCGCTTGAATGTAAGTGGCAGTAAAAGGAACACCACCTGCATTATGGTAAAACAAGGCGCTATCATGATTCGCATAATGCGCGTCTAATCCGGCAGCTTTCATTTGTTCAGGTGTTGCATCTTTTGTTAATTTATAAATCATTGTAGCAATCATTTCTAAATGTGCGAACTCTTCTGTACCAATATCGGTTAGTAAGCCAACGACTTTATCAGGAATAGTATAACGCTGATTTAAGTAGCGCAGAGCAGCAGCTAGTTCGCCGTCCGCACCACCGTACTGTTCAACTAATAATCTTGCGAGTGCTGGATTACAAGTACTCACCTTAACAGGATATTGTAATTTTTTTTCATAAATCCACATAGTTTCTCTCCTTCATATTTGCCATGGCCACGGTCCTTTGCTCCATTCCCATGGAGCGTTAGAATAACTATTTCCAAACTGCTGAAGTGGTCCGTATTTTTCTTCAATTTTTTGTTTTAATACTCTTCGTTTATAAGAAAAATCGTTGAATTGATTTATAGCTGCAGTATCGTCGGGATGCGTATCTAAATAGAGAGTAAGTTCAACTAATACAAAGTCTAATTCTTGAAGTTCTTCAATCCATTTGTAATATTCATCAGGCAATGTTTGTGTCACGTCTTTATTCACCGTCCTTTTTTGTAAGGGTTTTCATAATAATCATAAAAAGCAGGCCATAAAGTCCCTTTTCTTAAAGCTTCTTTTGGTGTGAATTGGGGTAAATTAGTTGGTTGAAAACCCATATATAAGTGCGGGGGAGTTGAATAATATTTCTTTCCAATTGGAGGACAAGGATCGTTTGGACCATGATAAGGTATGAAGGATTTCATGAATTTATCCATGTTACACGCCTCCTTTATAAATGAAATATCCATTACTATGTATTGTATTCGTACATAATTGTCATTTATGACTCATATAAAAAACTAATAGAGACAGGGGGAGTTGAGGATGGAAGGCATTACAACATGCATCGTATTAGAATCAAAAAATTTAAAGGAAACATTGTATTTTTATGAAGGGATTTTAGGCTTTAAACCAAGCAAGGAGAGACCTCAACTACATGTAACAGGTGTTTGGTATGACGTTGGTTTAACGAGAATTTGTTTTGTGGTAAATCGGAATTTACGAGGGCGAGAGAAGGTTGCTAATTCTTCGTGTGAATTAATAACCTTTTCAATTTCTGATATGGAAAAAGTAAAGAGAAAATTACAGTTTTACAAAATATCTTTTGCGGAAGAACAGCATGCGGATGGGGTGGTAATTACTCTTTATGATCCAGATTGCTATAAGCTTCAAATTTCATCAGAGGCATGAGTAACCATAGGGGGGATAGTGTGGATAGAATGTATGAAGAAAGCGCACTGTTTGAACATAAATTTTGGCTCAAAGTTCTTGGGGATCATGCTCAGTTTTTACTAGATGCTTTAGCTCCACAGGAGAAAGAAGATATACAGAAAGCCACCTATTTTGTAGAAAAATTCACGAACTTTTTAAATGAAATTCATACTGTAAATTTTATTGCATTTTCAAAAGATGCAGAACAAGCTGCAGAGGAGATTCGAGCATTTAAATTAAATATTATACAAAAGCAATTGGAAGGTAAAATTGTGATTCATTTTACTCCGACTTTTATTAATCATATGGTAAATGAAGTGGAGGAATATATAACAGTATTAGAATACTTAGGGAGGGGAGAAGTCCCGCCCGTTTTTCATGAACTACACTATCATCTCGCGTGGTTAACGGATGCAGCAGGGCATGCTGGTTCTATTTCAGGCGGATTAGATGTTGTGGAAAAAAGATTGAAGGAGAAAAGTGATTTGTTTGCTAAACATTTTGAACAATTTTATTTAAAAGCAGTTGAAATGACAGGTTATTTACGGTCAGAACTGAAACATTTTCCAGCTTTGAAGAAGTTTACAAAAGACGTTTCACTAGAGCTAAAGTTATTCTCGCATTTCCTTCGAGAAGTAGAAGAATTAGAGTTGTCTGAGCAAATATTAAGTTCATTATCAGCCAGGATGGCGGATCATATGGCGAGGGAGGAGTGTTACTATTTATTGAAGTTAGCACAATCCTCAGGGTTAGAGATACCGAAATGTAATCCGCTTTAAAAATAGATTGTAGGGAAGATTAAGCAGACAAATTGTAACAGTGATAGAAGTATGTGAACAGGTTTCATTATGAAAAAAATATTGACAAGCCCCTCCAAATATCTTAATGTGATTGTATAAAATTGTGTATCTAAAGGGGAGTAACTTATTACAGTAAAGTCGTCATTACAGGGAGAAACCCTCGGCTTTATTGGCAACGTTTCGTTGTTAGTGAGACCTTTACCAGCAATGGTAAAGGCCCCTTATTGTCTTTTTAGGACCCTTACCATATTTGGTAGGGTCCTTTTTGTATACAAAGAGAGGAGCTAGAAAATGAAAAAACTTATTAGTAGATTAAGAGTTGTATTTCATGTCCGCCGTTTTGTTCCATTTCTATTTGACTTTTTTACTTCAAAAGAGGTTTCCATAAAGAAGAAAATCTTATCTATTGCTTTTTTAGTTGGTTATGTAGCGATGCCGCTCGATTTAATTCCAGACTTCTTACCGTTTATCGGTATTTTAGATGATATTGGAATTGTGTTATTTATTTTAAATCGAATTGTAAAAATGGCGCCAGTGCAATTGCAAGAAAAGCATAACGTAAACGTAGGATAGGAGTTGAAAATATGGAGCAAATTATTTTAGATATAATCGAGTTTTTAAAGCAGTTTTCTTATTTTGGAGTTGTGTTAGCTTTAACTTTTGAGTTTATTCCAGCAGAGGTAGTTTTGCCTATGGTTGGATATTGGGTATACGAGGGTGATATGAATTTTTGGCTAGCTGTATTAGCTGGAACACTAGGGGGAACGACAGGACCATTAACGTTATACGCACTAGGTTATTACGGTGGTCGTCCTCTATTAATAAAATACGGGAAATACTTCTTTATTAAAGAAGAACAAATTCAAAAAGCAGATGATTTCTTTGAGAAATATGGGCCGGTTGTAGCATTTTTAGGACGCTTCATCCCGGGAGTTCGAACGCTTATTTCCGTTCCATGTGGTATGGCGAAAATGAACATATGGAAATTTAGCATATATACATTTGTAGCAATGTTCCCGTTAACGACTTTGTATATTTATTTTGGAATGAAATTAGGTCCGCATTGGGAAAAAGCAGCGGGTGTTGTTGGACAATATATGCTACCGATATTAGCCGTCGTTCTTATTATTGTAGGTGGTATTTTAATCTATAAATTTATGAAAAAACGAAACAGATCGGAATCTATCTAGTCATTGGTAATGGAATTTGCATATTTTTTGAAAATAGATGAATAGTACAGGCAAAAGACTCTGAGGGACATACACATATAGGGAATATAAAAGAGAGAGGGGAAACAACTATGTCTTGTGAGTGCTCAGGGGCAGCATTAACTTGCTGTCCAGATAAAAATTATGTGCAAGATAAAGTGTGTAGTCCGTGGTCTGCTACTGTAGTTGCAACAGCAATTGATAATGTTCTTTATACAAATAATATTAACCAAAATGTAGTTGGTACTGGTTTTGTTAAATATGATGTTGGTCCAGGTCCAATTACTGTAGAAGCGCTTGATTCTGCTGGGGCTACAATTGATACACAAACATTAAACCCAGGAACGAGTATCGCTTTTACGTATCGCCGCTTTGCTAGTATACAAGTTGTGTTACCTGCAACACCTGGTGGAACGTATCAGGGAGAATTTTGTATTACAACACGTTATCCACTTTCATAGTAGAATAGGAGAGGATCGAAATGGGAATGAGAAGTTCCGGTTTGTCTTGTTGTTCTAATAAAACACTTGTGCAAGATCAAGTATGTACAGACTGGTCTATTACAGGTGCTGGTACTCAAATTGTATATACGAATAATATTACACAAGAAGTATATGGTTCAGGTTATGTGAAATATGATGTAGGCGCGAATCCCATTACAGTTGATTTTTTAGTCGGTGCTACAGTAGTTGATACAATTACTGTACAACCACAAAGTAGTGGTACGTTCACTGTACGATATTTTACTACTGTCCGAATTACTACGACAGGAACAACTGTTAATCAAGGCGAGTTTTGTATTACAGTACGTTATCCAATTTCATAAAAAAAGCATACCGTAAATGTTATGCTTTTTTTAAATTGAGGAAGTAATAAAATTGGTATTCTATAAGCAACATGTAAATTGGCAACAGTACTTGCCTTCTAAATATAGTGAAGGATTATTTTGTATATTAATAATACTAACGGATTTTAAATCTTTACCTGTGTAAGATATTGTATTGCCAGGAAACACAGTGAAAATATTGGTTACTGCTCCAATGATTTGAATTGTAATTGCTTCAGTGCTGCTAGTACTATTGTAAACCGAGACAGTACCTGATATAAGCAGTATCCCATCACTTTGCCACAGTATCATTGATTGTAGTGCATCTTTGGTAGAGGGAATGGTGTTGTTAGTTATGAGGAAATTCCCTGCAAATTCATTTGTTACTCGCTCACAACTTGGATTTGGAGGAGGGGGCGGTGGACAGGGGTCTGGACAAATGATAGATAAAGGAGCGAAACAGCCAATATTTTTTTTGTTCTTCAATACAACCCCTCCTTTTTAAGTTGTCTTTTACTACTATTAAATGTAGAAGCATGGCCGATGTGTTAAGAAAAGAAGAAAATTTTTAAAATTAAGATTGTCTAATAGGCTTACAGCTTAACTTATCATTAATGTTATAGAAAAGATTATATGTGAATAGACATGGGAAAAGAATGATCAGACTCTTTTAGACAAAAGGTGGTTGTATACAATAGTACGAGTAATGTTGGACTTAACACCTAATTAACTGTATATTTACAAAAATCTAATAAAATTCATTTGTTATTTAAACGATATTAATATGTTTAAGATAAAATAGCCCTTGTAATGAATCAATTATTATGAGGAGGATTCACGTGGAAAGAACTGCTTTACGAAAAGTAAAAGGTCTTATTGGATTATTAATGGTGTTTGTATTGGCATTTGTATCATTACCGTGGAGTACGTCGGTTAAAGCGGAAGAGAAAAAGCAAGAAAAGGCACCAAGTGAGAAGAAGATAGTTTTTCCAGTTGTAAGTGATGTGCATATTAAAGATAGTGGAACAGATGATAAGTTCCGCTGGAAAAGAGCGATTGAGCAATTTAATACGCTTGCACCGAAGCAGGATGCATTTGTTATTGTAGGTGATTTTACAGATTCGGGAACAGTGCAGCAATACGACCGTTTTATGCAAGTTTATAATGAAAATGCAAATAAAGATGCGGTACGAATGAATTCTCTTGGTAATCATGATTATTGGAACGGTTTATCTGTAGATGGAGCACAGAAGCGTTTTTTAGACAAAACAGGAATGAAATCGGTTTATTATCATAATATAGTAAAAGGGTATCACTTTATCGTAATGTCACCAGAGGATGGAACAACGCATGGCTATTATTCGGACAAGCAAATTAATTGGTTAAAAGAAGAAATGGCAAAGGCACAAAAGGATGATCCGGAAAAACCGATTTTTGTGTTTTTACATCAACATATTAAAGATACAGTGTACGGTAGTCAAGAATGGGGAACGAAAGATAGTGCGAAAATTAATGCAGTGTTAAAAGAGTACCCACAAGTCATTACATTTTCAGGTCATTCACATTATCCATTAGATGATCCAAGATCGATTCATCAAAAAGATTTTACATCAGTTGGTACATCTTCTGTAAGTTATATGGAAGTTGAAGGTGGTAAAGTACAAGGAAATATCCCGCCAGGAGCTAGTACATTAAGCCAAGGTTTATTAGTAGAAGTGGATGATAAAGAAGTAACGATTAATCGCCGTGATTTCCATACGAATTCTTGGACAGGTGAACCTTGGAAAATTAAATTACCATCAAAGAAAGAAACATTTACTCATGTAGAAGATCGTGATAAAGAAAAACCATACTTTGCAAAAGATGCAAAGCTTGCTGTATCAAATGTAACAGAAAATGCAGCAACAGTAACATTCCAGCAAGCGTTGGATAACCTTCTTGTTCACTCTTATCGTGTACAAGCTAGAGATAAGCAAACTGGAGAAATAAAGAATAAATTGTTAGCATTCTCTGAGTTTTATCGTGATCCAGTGCCAAAAGAACTTACATTTACGCTTGCTGGATTAGATGGTGGGAAATCATATACACTTGAAGTGGTTGCAATTGATTCGTTTGGCAATGAAAGTGCGCAACCGTTAACTGCAGAAATCATAACGAAAAAAGATAATATTGATCCGAATGTGAAAGTACCAAAGGCAGACGTTTTTGATGTGAATTTCTTAGATGGTACATTTAAAGATAACTCACCGTTTGGAACAAAAGGTGATGTGAAAGGAAATGTATCTATTGAATATGATAAAGCGTTGAAAACAAATGTAATGAAATTAAATGGAAAAGCAAATACATTTGGGTACCTTCCATTTTCAGCAACACAAAAAGAAAAAGTAGCAAATTCATTTACGTTAGAAACTGTATTTTCAATGAATGAAATTCGCGGACAAGGTATTTTGCAAAATACAGAGAGCGGTGGAATTGGTTTTGAGTCTACAGGAATTGGATATGTAGAATTATGGGCTCATATTGGCGGAAGTTATAAACGTGTAGGTGTTCAATTAGAAGCAAACAAAACGTATCATTTAACAGGAACGTATAATGGAAGTGAAGTAGCAATTTATGTAGATGGTAAAAAAGTAAATAGTCAGCCAGCTCAAGGGAAAGTATATCACCCGAACGTACCATTCGCACTTGGTGCAGATCCTGATAGCAACGGAAATGGCGGTATTCCGTTAAATGGACAAATTGCATTAGCAAAATTATATAGTAAAGCATTAAGTTCTTCAGAAGTAGTAGCGGCATATAACGAGTTTTCTACTCGTACAAAATTAGAGCAAGTAAATACGTTATATGAAGAAATCGGAAAAGTGAAAGAAGTATTGGCAGGTACTTATGAATTTGGTGAAAAGCCAGGTCAGTATTCACAAGCAGCTTTTAACGAATTACAAAGAAGCTATGACAATGCAAAGAAAGTGTTTGAGAATATAGCGAGTACAGGAGAACAAATTGTTCAAACATATAATGAATTAAAAACAGCAAACCAAACATTTGTCCAATCAAAGGTAGCAGAAGAACAGCCAAAAACACCGAAAGAAAAATTACAAGTGAATATTGAATCTGCAAAAGCAGTAGTGAAAAAAGCACAAGCTGCAAATGTAACGGACGGTTCAGTGAGATCATTGAGTCGAAAAATTA
This sequence comes from Bacillus sp. SRB_331, assembly GCF_003264175.1. Classification (NCBI taxonomy): domain Bacteria; kingdom Bacillati; phylum Bacillota; class Bacilli; order Caryophanales; family Bacillaceae; genus Bacillus; species Bacillus sp. SRB_331. The sequence continues at coordinate 82,661 of NZ_NADV01000001.1, forward strand.
CAGTTGCAGAAGCTGTATTAAAAGATGTGAAAGTAAAAGATGTACAGGTAGAAACGATGAATCGTACGTTAGAGTACGCTATTTCACTGGTTGAAAAAAGCATCAACAAATAAGGTATAAGAAAAAGAAGCTTATCATGATAGGCTTTTTTTTTGTTATACTAAAAGTAGTATAGAAAAAGGGAGCGAATAATTTGGAAGAGAAAAAGCTAAAAAGAATTCTTGAATATGTATGGATCGCCGTTGTGCTCCTTGTAGGATATTATTTATTAAAAGATAAAAGTATATGGATTCTATTTTTAATGACATTTTTATTAGCGGGATTAGGAACGCTATTTATTAACTTTTTCTTTGATAGTGTAAACGCGTGGAGAAAGAAAAAGAAAGAGACGAAGTAAGGGGAGATAAGTATGCAAAAGTTGCAGGTTATGTACTCACTTGCATCGGTATATTTATCATTTTACAAACGTTAACGAAAAAACATAATAGAACATGAAAATAGCTCGCCGTTTTACCGGCGAGCTATTTTGTTATGCTTCTTTCGTCTCATCATTTGTTTTTTCATTAGCTAGATGACTATGTTTTCTAGAGTAGAAGAAGTAGACGCATAAACCGACTATAAGCCAAATTGCAAAGCTGATCCATGTTGTTTTGGACAAATTAGTCATTAAATATAAACAACAAAGAATAGCGACAACCGGTAGTGCAGGTACGAGAGGTGTACGAAAGCCTCGTTTTAAATCAGGATGAGTTTTCCGTAAAATAAGTACAGCAAAGCAAACGAATGTGAAGGCTGTTAACGTACCGATGTTTACTAAATTCGCTAGTAAATGTAGGTCTAAAAGTCCTGCTAATAAAGCTGCAAATACTCCAGTAATCCATGTGTTTAATAAAGGGATTTTTACTTTTTTATTTACGCGTGATAAAGCTTTTGGGAGTAAGCCGTCTCGGCTCATTGCATAAGAAACACGAACTTGTCCATACATAACGACTAAAAGAACGGTTGTCATTCCTGTCATCGCACCAACTGCAAGTAGCCCCGCAATAGTATCTTCACCAACGAAATGTAGTGCAAATGCAACTGGATCAGAAACGTCTAATTGCGTATAAGGAACCATGCCTGTTAAAACGAAAGATACGATCATGTATAAAACTGTACAAATAAGAAGGGAACCGATAATGCCAATTGGTAAATCACGCTGCGGTTTTTTCGTTTCTTCTGCCGCGGTTGCGATTGCATCAAAACCTAAAAAGGCGAAGAAGACAGTGGCAGCTCCGGTAATAATACCGTCGTACCCGAATGGAATGAACGGTGTCCAATTTTCAGGCTTTACATATTTTGCACCTGCTACGATAAAGGCGATAATAACTGCTAATTTTATAAGGACCATAACATTATTAATGCGTGCGCTTTCGCGTATACCAAAACTTAAAAGCCCAGTAATGAGAAGTAAAATACAAGCAGCTGGTAAATCAATGAGACCACCTTTTCCTGTACCAGGGGCCGAGGCTATTATGGCGGGCAGATGGATGTTAAATCCTTGTAGTAAAGATTGTAAATAACCAGACCAACCGACAGCTACTGCGGCGACGGCAAGTAAATATTCGAGCATTAAACACCAACCAACGATAAAGGCGACAACTTCTCCGACAGTCATGTATGCATAAGTGTAAACACTGCCTGAGACTGGTATAGAAGACGCGAATTCAGCATAACAAAAGGCTACACAAGCACAAGTAAATGCAGCAATAAGGAATGATAACATAATACCAGGGCCAGAATGTTTTGCCGCTACGATACCTGTTAATACAAAAATCCCTGTCCCAATTACGGCGCCGATTCCTAAAAACGTTAAATCGAGTGCCGTTAATGTTCTATCTAGCTGTCGTGGTGATTCAGTACTAAGCGCTTTTTTTCGTAATAATGACTTCACTTTGGACTCTCCTCCCATTTTTCATCTCCATAACTGCGAATAGTGTGAATCTATTGGAAAAGAGTACGTAAGTGAATAAAGGTACAGTTATGGTATGTAGTTTTTTGAAATTTCTGGATTAATTTTATTACAATTCAGAATATTTTGTCAAATAAAAATGTGACAAATAAAATGCGAATGAATAGGGGAAACTACTTGCAGGAATGGACGAGGGTTAACAGAGTGACAAAACCACTCATTAAAGTCTCACTTTATCCCGCATTAACTGCCGTAAATGCCCGATTGGTTTAACTAATAATCAGTGAGGATGGGGAAATTCCCCACTGATTAAAGTTTCACTTTATAAAGTAGGAGAAGATGTTATGTTATTTTATTTTGAACTTGTCGTCATTTTACTTTGTACGAAATTAGCTGGTGATATTAGCGTAAGACTCGGCCAGCCCTCTGTACTTGGTAAATTAATCGTTGGTATTATTATCGGTCCTGCTGTGCTAGGTATTATTAATAGTTCAGAACTTATTGATGAGCTTAGCGAAATCGGTGTTTTGCTACTTATGTTTATGGCAGGACTCGAAACTGATTTAGAAGAGTTAAATCGTAATTTAAAATCTGCATTCGCAGTAGCGATGGGAGGAATTATTTTCCCATTCCTTGGTGGGTATTTAGCAGGGCTTGCTTTTGGAATGTTACAGTCGCATGCGATCTTTTTAGGGTTATTACTTTGTGCCACATCGGTTAGTATTTCTGTTCAAACGCTAAGAGATTTAGGGAAAATGAATACGAGAGAAAGTACGACGATTTTAGGTGCAGCTGTATTTGATGATGTAATTGTCGTTATTTTATTAGCGTTTGTCATGAGTTTTTTAGGCACACAAGATGTAAATGTAACGCTAGTCATTGCAAAGAAAATCATCTTTTTTGTAAGTATTGTTTTCATCGCTTGGAAAGTTGTTCCGTGGATTATGAAAATGCTCGTACCACTTCGCGTAACAGAAGCGTTAATTAGTGCTGCACTTATTATTTGTTTCTCTTTTTCGTATTACAGTGAAATGATGGGAATCGCAGGTATTATTGGGGCATTTGCAGCAGGAATTGCGATTTCGCAAACAGAGTATAAGCATGAAGTGGAACATAAAATTGAACCGATTGCTTACGCGATATTCGTACCGGTTTTCTTCGTAAGTATTGGAATGGAAATTACATTTCAAGGTATCGGAAGCCAACTTTGGTTCATTATCATTATGACGCTCATCGCAATTTTCACAAAGTTAATCGGATCAGGTTTAGGAGCAAGACTAACAGGATTTAACTTACAATCTTCTATTAGTATTGGTGCGGGAATGGTGTCGCGCGGGGAAGTAGCGCTTATCATTGCAGCAAATGGACTTGCGGCGAATTTGTTAGCGAAAGAAAATTTCACAGCGATTGTCATTGTTGTTATATTGACGACAATTATTACGCCGCCGCTTTTGAAGAAGTATTTTGTATAGAGAGGAAGGGCTTATCTGATGTAGGTAAGCTCTTTTTTTATTGCAAAATGCAGTGGTCATGTAGCATGAATGGATTGTAATTATGATAAAATCTATGTATGTGATATGACAAGGAGAGGGAAGTGTGAAGATTACAAAGGGGAAAGTTATAGGTGTAATCATACTTATTGCACTATGTATACCATTTACTGCATGGAAAGAGTCAAAAGTGAAAAATTTTCCAGTTTCTATTTTTTCTTCCTATGTAGAAGACGAAAACCCGAAAGACTATAAGTACACTGCTTTTGTACCTGACTTTGCAATTTGGATACATGGATGGGAAAAACAGCGATCTGAAGGTGAAATAACGTCATATAAAAAAGGGGATCGAACTGTAATTGTTCACCATCCACCTGGCAATGATGGTTTTTATCTATATGATACAAATGATATTAGAGAATATACGCAACCGTAAGAAGTGGAGGTTAAATAGTGAAAGCTTCAACACTACTATTTAAAATTGAAAGTAATATGGATCAATTTTCACCAGCTGAAAAGAAGGTTGCCATGTACATAATGGAGAATGCTGAGATTGTTCCGAATTTAACGACGAAAGAAGTGTCAACGAATGCAGGTGCAAGTGAGGCGAGTGTTGTTCGCTTTTGTAAATCGATTGGAATCGGAAGCTTTAAAGCATTTAAGATAGCGCTCGTTCGTGAATTAACGATTGCTGATTATAATATTAATGATTTTTCAGTGATGAATACGGAAGATGGACCGTACGATTTGTTTAATAAAGTTACATATGTGAATAAAGCTGCAATTGAGGCGAGCGTTACTGCGATAGATAAAAAGGAACTTGAGAAAGCTGCAGATCGTATTGTAAATGCGGATAAAATTATATTTTACGGAGTAGGCGGATCGGCTACTCCGGCGATGGACGGGGCTTATAAATTTACAAGGCTTGGATTTACTGCAATGATGCTATCTGATTTTCATATGATGTTGCCACTCGTCACGAATTTAAAAGAGGGAGATATATTTGTTGCGATTTCAACTTCTGGTCGTACGAAAGATGTACTTGAAATGGCGCAATATGCGAAGAAGCGAGGGGCTACAGTTATTGCGATTACGAAGCTAGACCAATCATCTCCGTTATATAAAGCGGCAGACATTCGCCTTTGTATGCCAGATGTAGAGCAAGACCATCGCATTGCGAGTATTGCTTCGAGAATGACGCAACTGAATATGATTGATGCTTTATATGTGATTACTTTCAATCGAATTGGTAATAAAGTATTAGATCAATTTATGGAGACGAGAGAAGAAGCATTACGGTTACGGAAATTGAAGTAGAAGAAAAGATGGGGAGACTCATCTTTTTTATTATCTTTGACACAAATATGTCATGTTGTGAAATTTTATTTCATAAAATAAGAAAGAGTTATTGATTTTTAGTTTCTTGAAGTTATAATAAAAGTGTGAAATATAATTTCGAAGAGGGTGACAATATGTTAGAAAATTTATCTACAGAACATCGCAATGAGAAGACGATGAATTTAGATGAGATGAGTATAAAAGAAGTGTTACAAAGTATGAATGAAGAAGATCGAACTGTTGCGTTAGCAGTTGAAAATGAAATAGAAGAAATTGAAAAGGTTGTACAAATTGTTACTAAGTCTTTTGAAGAAGAAGGCCGTTTAATTTATATTGGGGCTGGTACGAGTGGCCGTTTAGGCATTTTAGACGCAGTAGAATGTCCCCCGACATTTGGAACAGATGATAAAATGGTTCAAGGATTTATAGCAGGTGGATTGAAAGCGCTTACTAAGGCGGTGGAAGGTGCCGAAGATCGTGAAGAGTTAGCAAAAGAAGATTTAAAAAGTATTGGATTAAACGAGAAAGATACGGTTATTGGAATTGCAGCAAGTGGTAGAACACCCTATGTAATTGGCGGATTGAAATATGCAAGTAGCGTGGGAGCAAGTACAGCTAGTATTTCCTGTAATAAAAATGCTGAAATAAGTAAATATGTAAAACTAAATGTGGAAGTGGAAACAGGCGCAGAAATATTAACAGGCTCAACACGGTTGAAGGCAGGCACAGCGCAAAAGTTAGTACTCAATATGATTTCTACAGCGTCTATGATTGGTGTAGGGAAAGTATATAAAAACTTAATGGTAGATGTTCAATCTACAAATGAAAAATTGGTAGAACGCTCAAAACGAATTATTGTTGAAGCGACAGGCGCTAGTTATAAAGTAGCTACAGAGTGTTATGAGAAAGCAGATCGAAATGTGAAAGCTGCAATCGTTATGATATTACTACAGTGTGAATATGGGGAAGCACTAGAAAAATTAAAAGGTGCGAAAGGATTTGTGAAGAAAGCACTTTAAACTTTGGGGAGGGGGATTCTATTATGAAGAAAGAAGAGAGAATGGCCAAAGAGATTTCAGAGCAACTTGGGGGAGTAAAAAATATTCATGGCATTGCTCATTGTATGACGAGACTGCGATTAACGCTTCATGATGAAAGTAAAGTGAATATGGACCTTTTGAAAAAGGTTGAAGGGGTTATGGGCGTTATTGAAGATGAGACGCTTCAAGTTGTTGTTGGACCAGGGACAGTAAATAAAGTAGCAGCTGAGATGGAAGGTTTAACGGGACTGCGAATTGGTGAGGTGGCAGATCACCACCTTGAAGATCTTGGGCAAGAGATGAAGTCAGAGATTAAGAAGAAAAATAATACACCAGTGAAAAACTTTTTAAGAAAAATAGGAAGTATTTTCATTCCGCTAATTCCGGGGCTTGTTGCGTCAGGAATTATAAATGGGGTCGCTAACTTTGCGAAAAACGCAGGTGCTGACCCGAATGCAACGTGGCTACAAATGCTACTACTTATTGGCGGCGGTATCTTTACATTCTTAGGAATTTTAGTCGGTTGGAATACAGCGAAAGAATTTGGCGGGACACCAGTTCTTGGGGCAATTGCAGGTATTTTAATTTTTAACCCAGCGATGGCGAACGTAAAATTATTTGGTGAAGCGCTCGTACCCGGACGGGGCGGATTATTTGCAGTTATTTTTGCAGCATGGCTTATGGTTGTAGTTGAGAGACGAGTGCGAAAAGCTGTACCAAATGCAGTTGATATTATTGTGACACCACTCATTACTGTATTAGCTGTAAGTATAGTAACGATGTTAGCGATTCAGCCAGTAGCAGGCTTCTTATCTGATGGTATTACAAGCGGTATTAATGCAATTTTAAATGTTGGCGGAGCATTTGCTGGAGCTGTGCTTGCCGGAACATTTTTACCTCTCGTAATGGTCGGATTACATCACGGTTTAACACCGATTCATATGGAATTTATTAATCAAACGCACGTAACGCCTTTATTACCAGTATTAGCAATGGCTGGCGCTGGGCAAGTAGGAGCAGCAATTGCAATTTATGTGAAAACAAAAAATAAACGCCTTCGTAATGTGATTAAAGGTGGATTACCAGTAGGATTTTTAGGAATTGGCGAACCGCTATTATACGGGGTTACATTGCCACTTGGGAAACCGTTTATTACTGCTTGTTTAGGAGCGGCTGTCGGTGGTGCATTCCAAGCTGTTATGAAAACGGCTTCACTCGGAATAGGTGTATCAGGATTATCATTAATTCCGTTAATTGCTGATAATAAATATTTATTATATTTCCTTGGATTAGTAGTTGCATATACGTTCGGATTCATCTTTACGTACTTCTTCGGCTTTAAAGAAGAAATGGCAGAAAACATATAGAGAAAGGGATTCCTTTCTCTTTTTTTATATTAATAGAAGGAGAGATTCATATGATAGGAGTTTCAATTTATCTTTCAAAAGAGCGCGTAGAGAAACAAGAAGCATGGTTAAAACTAGCGAAAGAAAACGGATTTTCATCTATTTTTACATCTCTTCACATTCCAGAAGATGATCCGAATACGTATAAGGAGTTAATTCAAATACTTGGGAAACAAGCTCTCGAAAATGAAATGGAATTAATGGTTGATGTCTCTCCAAAATCGTTAAACCATTTAGGGATGACGTATGAAAATGTGGAAGAGTTATTAGACTTTGGCATTACTGGTTTACGAATGGATTACGGTATTACGCCAAAAGAAATCGCACGTGTATCTCATAAGATGAAGGTAGCTTTAAATGCGAGTACGATTACAGATTCATTTTGGACAGAGTTAATCATAGAAAATATAAAAGTAGAGAATGTAGAAGCGTGGCATAATTTTTATCCGCGTCCAGAAACAGGATTAGCAAAGTCCTTCTTACAAAAACAAAACGAATACTTACATGAGTGCGGAATAAAAACGATGGCATTTATTTCAGGAGATGGTGAAAAACGTGGTCCGTTATATGAGGGTTTACCAACTTTAGAAAAGCACCGCTATATGCGGTCACTTGAAGCGTATTTAGAACTTGTTCAAGAGTGTGACATTGATAAAGTGTTAATTGGAGACATAAGCGGGAGCCTAGAAAGTGTACAAGAAATCTCGAGTGCGAGTGGTGGGATTATTCCAGTGCGATATGAGTCATTTATAAATGCAAGTGAAGTATTAAAAGTGGTAGAGCAAGTGCATACAAATAGGTTAGATCCGGCTCGTGATGTAATTCGTTCTGTAGAATCGCGCGAAGAAAATAAAGTTGCATTACAACCGATGAATACAATTTCAAGAAAACGAGGCAGTATTACAATTGATAATGAATTGTATGGTAGATATGCTGGTGAAATGCAAATAGTTATAAATGATTTACCTGAAGATAGGAAAGTGAATGTTGTTGGAATGGTGATGGAAGAAGATGTGTCTTTATTGTCTTATATAGGTGCTGGGAAAAATTTTCAACTTTTTTCTAAGTAATAGAGCGAAAGCTTGAATTAGCACTATTTTATAAAAAACATTATCTGCAAAAAGGATAATGTTTTTTGGTTTCTTTAAAAAAGTATTTGACGAATGAAAAGAAATACCGTATTGTTTTGTCTTGTGAATAAATGTTCACCATAACAAAACAAAAAAGGAGAGTTCAGAATGAATCAATATATTGGGAATTTAATTATTCGTATCGTATTAGGAGTTACTTTTTTTGCACACGGTTTAGCAAAGTTTCAATCAGGTATTGATAACGTAGCAGGATGGTTTACAAGCATCGGTTTACCAGGTGGTCTTGCATACGGCGTAGCAACAGTTGAATTAGTTGGTGGTATATTATTGATTATCGGTTTAGGCGTGAGGTATGTAGGATTGTTATTCGCTCTTATTTTGGCTGGAGCTATCGTAAAGGTAAATGGAGCAGCAGGCTTATTAGGAGATGGAAAGAATCCGGGATATGAATTAGATCTTGCATTATTATCAATGGGTGCGTATTTATTCGTTGTAAAAGCAGAAGGATATGTAGATCGTTTCTTAAAAGAGAAAGTAATGAAGACGAAGTAAATTTCATTTTTTAAGTGTTGACTTGACGACTTGATGTAACTATAATGATTACATCAAGTCGATTAGTAATAAAATGATTCATATATTTTTTCATTCTAGTTGTGACTAAATTAGTTACAACTAGAATGAAGCTTAAAGAATAAAGGAATATAAAAGAGTAAATAAAAAGTGGAGGAAATAACATGTCAAAATTACATTTAGAGGTTTTTACAGGATCTGAGCAAGCATTTCAAGTTACATCCACAATTGTATACGGAGAAAAAGATGCAATTCTTATCGATGCACAATTTTTATTAAGTGATGCGCACCGTTTAGCAGCTCAAATTATTGAAACAGGAAAGAATTTAACTCATATTTATGTGACTCATTTCCATCCAGATCACTATTTTGGATTAAATGTATTACATGAAGCATTTCCAGAAGCGAAGATTGTTGCATTACGGAATACTGTTGAAGATATTCGTAACACATTTGAGAAGAAAGTGGAACAGTGGAAACCATCTATTGGGCATAATGTTCCGCATCAACCAATTGTTCCAGAGGAATTAACAGAAGAGAAATTGATTTTAGAGGGAAATGATTTAATCATTAAAGGTGGTTTGCAAGGTGATACACCGAATAATAGTTATGTATGGATTCCATCATTAAAAGCCGTTGTTACAGGCGATATCGTTTATAACAATACTTTCGTATGGACGTTAGAAACAGATGCTGAAGCTCGTCATAAATGGTTAGAAACATTAAGTGAACTTGAAAATCTTCATCCTGAAATTGTTGTAGCGGGTCATCGTGATTATGACGTACCAAATACAGCAGACGCGATTAAACATACTCGTAAATATTTAGTTGCATTTGACGAAGTTCTTGCAGGAAATCCTTCAAGTGAAGAAATTCAAACGGCAATAAAGGAGCGGTTCCCGCACGTTAAAGCGTTAGAAATTGGACTTGTTTTAGCGGCAAACACGTTTGGGGTGAAAAAATAATGAAGCAAAAAACAAATTTAGAAATTATTCAAAGCACATATGAAGGACCATCTTCTTCAAATGCAAAACATTTAGCGGAAGCTCTCTCTGAAAAAGTAGAGTGGACAGAGGCAGCAGGTTTTCCGTACGGCGGAACGTATATAGGTACAGAAGCTATAATGGAAAATGTATTTAGTCGTTTAGGATCAGAATGGGATGATTATAAAGCGAGTGTAAAGACGTACCATGAAGTAAACGGAAAAGATGTAATTATTGCTGAAGGTGTTTATTCAGGAGTTTATAAAGAGACGGGAAAATCATTTGAGGCGGAATTTGTTCATGTATGGCAGCTTAAAAATGGAAAAATCGTGAAATTTAAGCAATATGTGGACAGTTACATTGTACGAGAAGCGATGAAGGCTTAAAATAAAATAAGGAAACAAATGGAATCGACTATGTGCAGGCGATTCCATTTGTTTATGTAATTATTAGGGGGAATGGGGAGTACATAATATGAAAAAATGGATAATAGGGACAATTACAATGATTGTAATTGCGGTAGGAGCTGTATTCGGTGTTACTAAACTTCTTAATTATATAGAGGAGGAGGAGAAGAGCCTTAAAGTACAAAAAGTAATGGATCAACAGGAGAAGAAAGTAAAGGAAGAGAAGCCACAAGTTAGTGAAGATGAAATTATTTCTACAATGCATAGGATGGTACATCAAAAAGTGAAATCCTCTGAGAAATGGGGATTTATCGAAATGACAAATAAGGAAATTAGTAGTGCGAAGAACGCAGTAGAAAGCAGTACTAATTTTAAATATAAATCAAAGCTACTTTCTACTTTAGAGCGCTGGGAGAAAGGGGATTTTTCACAGACGGTTGAGGAGCATAACTTTTTGTGGGAAATTCAAGGTGGTGATGCTTTTTCATTAAGAATGCTTTCGTACTAAAGCTCTAGTCGTCTGAGGAGAAACAGTTTTAAAATGAGAGAATAAATAGCACCCTGTAACGACGATAATTGTCCCGAAAATTTGAATCCATGTTAGTTCTTCTCCAAGGAAAATAAATGCTAAAATAGCTGTGAAAATTGGATTGAAATTTAGAAAAACCCCCGATGTAGTAGCGCCTAATTTCTGTACACCAATATTCCAAAACACCATACAAAGTACCGTTGAAATGAGTCCTGTATATAAAAGTGATGTAATGAAAGAAGAATTAATATTGGAAACAGTGAAGCTTCCTATGTTAAATGGTAGTAATAAAATAACGCCGAAAATACCAGAATATAATGTTGCCATGAGTGGTGTAGTTGTTTTTGTAGCCCATTTACTACAAACAGAATAGATTCCCCAAATACAAACAGCCGCAATCATCCATAAATCTCCGCTATTAAAATGTAGTGAAAATAAAAGAGCGAAATTTCCTTTTAAAAGGACGAGCATAACCCCGAAAAATGAAAGAATCATAGAAAGAATTTGAAGTGTATTTACTTTTTCTTTTAGAAATAGCACAGAAAATAATGCAATTGAAATAGCGTTCAATGTAGAAATAAGACCTACATTCGTTGCGGATGTTTTTTCTAGTGCTAAAAATTGAAAAATGTTAAAAAGAACGACTCCTGAAATTCCCATAAGTATTAACGGAAGTATTGCAGAGCGTGGTGGAATGATTTTCTTCTCTTTAAACCATACCATTGGTAATAAACAAATGATCGCAATTAGCCATCTTAAACTTGTCAGTGTCATCGGAGATGCATGATCGACGAGTGATTTCCCAACGACGAAATTTCCTCCCCATAATAAGCTTGTTAATAATAGTAAAAAGACATAAAAATAAGGCATGCTAAAAACCCCTTTGTTGAAATAAGAATGAACTGTAAATAATTTTAGCATTTTTCTTTATTATCTAATATATTCTTTTGTATAATGGTGAAAACTCGATAAAATGTTTCGTTAGAAATCTATTTTGCAGAAAAATATTCAGTTTTATATAAGTTATGAGATGTTTCTTCGAATAATCATCGGTAAGAAAAAAGGAGGGATTTTGATGGAGTCATCTGTTATTAAAGTGTTAGATGATTTAGATGTACAAATTTTAGATATATTGCAGAAGGAGTCACAAGTAAGTAATGCAGAACTAGCACGCCGCGTTAATTTATCACCAGCTGCTATGCATGCAAGAATAAAAAGATTAGACGGGGAAGGATTCATTGATAAGCAAGTAGCAATTTTAAATCAAGAAAAGCTTGGATTTGATTTATTATGTTTCATTTTTATGAGCACGAATATTCATCAGTATGAAAAGCTTGAAGTGTTAGAACGAGAATTAGAATCTATGCCTGAAGTGTTAGAATGTCACTGTTTAACAGGAGAGTATGATTATTTATTAAAAGTTGCAAATCGTGATCGTAAGGAACTGGAGCATTTTATTAGAAAGCTGAATAAGCTTGGTATTACACGTATACAGACGAGTTTAGCACTTCGTGAAATTAAATATTCAACGGTATTACCGATACGAAATGAAGAACCAAGCATCGATTAAGTTGCTTGGTTTTTTGTTTGTGTAAAGTGAAACTTTAATCAGTGGGGGTTTTGTTCATCCACCACTGATTATTAGTTGAACCAATCGGGCGTTTAGGGGCAGTTGATCTCCCATCTACCTTCTTTGCTTCAGCCGAATTTTGAGGTGGGAGTCTTACTGCCCGTTAATGCGGGATAAAATTCAGAAAAATAATTGACGAGGAGAAAAGAGGGATGTATTATTATATAAAATTACGAATTAATATTCATTTTTTATAAATATTAATGTGCTGGGTAAGGGGATATAATATGGAAATTTGTAATGCGGTTACAAGTGATGTGAAAGAGATTTATAACTTAATTGAAGTGTACGCGAAAGAGGGAGTTGTTTTGCCACGTTCTCTCTTGTCTCTTTATCAATATTTACAATGTTTATATGTCATGAAAGAAGAAGAGAATGTTATTGGAGTTGCTGGTTTACATGTGTTAGGAGAGGATCTTGCAGAAGTACGATCGTTAGTAGTTTCGCATACATATGCAGGAAAAGGGATAGGGCGTATGTTAGTGAATCATGTAATGAATGAGGCAGCAAAAATAAAAGTGAATAGAGTAATTTCTTTAACATATGAAACGGATTTTTTTCAAAAGTGTGGATTTGATTTTGTAAATAAAGAATTGCTGCCAGAGAAAGTATGGGTTGATTGTAGACATTGTCCAAAAGTCAATTATTGTGATGAAGTGGCGATGATTCGGCATGTTGGATGAAATTTTTAGAGAGAAAAAAGGCCCACTATTATTTAAGAAATAGTGGGTATCTATATTTTAATTAGAAATGAGATGTTGTTAAGAATTTGAATTCGTTTGTCTTACTGCAAAATTAAAAATGGGATTTTTAAGCTCATAGTTATAAGTAGAACCATCGACAAGTCCTACAACTTTATCGCTATCATAAAGGTCGAGCATAAATTGTGCCATTTGTTTTGCAGTGTGGAATTTCGGTACAACATTATCGTATTGGAACTCATCAATATCAAATGAACGTTTTGCGAATTCTGTTTCAGTTGCACCAGGAGCTAAAACTTTTGCTTGTAGTTTTGCACCTTGTTCTTTCAGTTCGTGAGATAGTCCTTCAGTAAATGCACTTACATAAAATTTCGTAGCGCAATACGTAACAGCATTGGCAACAATCGTATATCCACCGCCTGATGAAACGTTAATAAGCTGTGTTCCTTCGGTCATTGAATAATCTCGAACGAAAAGGGAAGATAGTATTGTTAGTGCTTCTATATTTACATGCAACATCGTTTCTATCTTGTTTAAATTTTGTTCAGCAATTGAGGCGAAATTACCAAAACCTGCGTTGTTAATCCACGTTTCAATTTGAAAACTTTGTAGACTTTCATAAAATTTATAAACTTCTTCAGTGACTGATAAATCAGTTCTTCGAATGACAACATCCAATTCCGGATGCATTTCGTTAATTTTCAATTTTAATTCTTCTAATTCTGCTTGTCTTCGAGCTACAAGTATTAAGTTTTTTCCGCGAGATGCAAAGGCTAAAGCGGATTCATAGCCAATTCCTGAACTAGCACCAGTAATAACAGTATATTTCATATAAAAGCCTCCTAAATTCAAATTAATTTATCATGGTTAGATTGTATTTGTTAGAGTATACTCTAAGTCAAATGTTTTTTATAATTTGGATAAGGCAGTAAAATATATGAGAGTAAATGGCGTGCGGAGGGAGAATGGTTATGTACACAATTAGCGAGGTAGCTAAATTATTAGGAGTGAGCACACATACATTACGTTATTATGAAAAGGAGAACATATTAATTGCAAATCGCGATGCAAATGGGAATAGATTGTATGAAGAGTCACATATAAAGTGGTTGCAGTTTGTAATGAAATTAAAACAAACACAAATGCCGATAGCGAAAATAAGAGAATATGCTAGATTATATTTAGAAGGGGAGCATACAACCGAAGCTCGTTTACAGCTCTTAGAAGATCATAGGAAATCTATTCAGATTCAAAGAGAAAATTTAGAAGTTACAGAGAAGATGCTCGAAAATAAAATTATTGCATACAAAGACTCGTTGAAAAGTAAATAGCGTACAAAATATTTCGTTCTTTGTTGCATGTTGAAAAGGGAGTACAGGTCTTTGTTTTGGAATTTATCTATGAGTATTTAATTATAATGTGCCGATAAATTAAAAAAGAGGAGTTAGCTAAAAGCAACTGCTCGATTCAAAGGGATCTCCAAGGGGGGAATGGAGAAAATATTATGTTACTACCATTATTGACAGATTATTAAGAAATATACATGTGGATTTAAGAAATTTAAAATATTTTTTAGTTAATAGAATCCGGGTGTTGACACTTTATCAATTGGTCATGTAGAATGTTTATGAATGACATTCAGTCATTTTTTCTGTGGAAGGGTGTAGATAAGCAACTTTTATATGTAGTTAGCTTAATAACGGAACAAATATAAGGATAAATGAGGATGATATTGGTTTTTTAAATAGTAGTTAGAGTGAGATTATATTTTTTAAATCAAAAATGACTGACGGTCAGTCAGTAAATAATAGAAGGTGAGAGATATGAAAAATAAAGCTTGGTTATATGTCATATTAACATGTATCTTTGAAATTTTTTGGGTGTTTGGTTTTAATACAGCTCATACTTGGTGGCATTGGGTCATTATTGTAGGAGTTATCGCTGTTGATTTTTACTTCCTATCGAAAGCGTGCGAACATCTTGCAACAGGGACTGTATATGCTGTGTTTGCCGGAGCTGGTACGGTTGGTACTTTCCTAATGGATGTATTCCTTTTCGGCGGCAGTTTCAGTTTAGGAAAGCTATTCTTTATCGTAATGGTCGTAGCGGGCGTTATCGGTTTAAAATTAGCTGATAATAAAGAAGAAACCGCGGAAGAAATTGTGAAAGGAGCTGCTTAAAATGGGTTGGTTTTTCGTATTTTGTGCTGCAATTAGTGAAATAGTCGGTGTGATAGGCCTTAAAATGTATAGTAAAGATAAGACGTTAGCAAATGGAGCGATTTATATAGGTGGATTTGCAACTTCCTTTGCATTCTTATACACATCTTTCTTGTTCTTACAAGTAAGTGTAGCTTATGCGGTTTGGATTGGCATTGGAACAGCAGGAGCTGTTTTATTAAATATGTTTCTGTTTGGTGAATCGAAAAGTAAGGCACGTTTGATTAGTGTAGCTCTTATTGTATGTGGAGTTACGGGGTTAAAAGCTCTTTCATAAGAAAAGGATATTAAAGTTAAATCTCCTAACGATTTGTTGGGAGATTTTTATTATGAAAAGTGCACGATGATTGACAGTACAGCTAGTTATTTTATAAAATGAGTGACAGTCATTTAATACGCGTGTGAAAGGGTTTAGATGATGAATAAAAAAGAAAAAATTGTCTATGCAGCTATTGAAGTGTTTCAGGAAAAGGGCGTTGAAAAAACGAAGATTTCTGATATCGTGAAATTGGCTGGCATTGCACAAGGAACTTTCTATTTATATTTTCCTTCTAAGTTATCTGTTATGCCTGCAATAGCAGAAGTGATGGTTGGGAAGATGATACTTGCAGTGAAAGAAAAAGTACAGAACGATTCACCTTTTTCAAGTAAAGTTGAGCAAGTAATAGATGCAGTATTTACCTTTATAGCTGAATATCGTGAAATACAAGCATTAATGTATGCGGGCCTTGCATCAACTGAACATATAAAAGAATGGGAAGCTGTATATGAGCCTCTTTATATATGGCTAAGTGACTTTTTAAGTGAGGCAAAAGAATCAGGTGAAATTCGTGATTCGGTTCACGCAGAGCGAACAGCGAAGTTATTTATCGCTCTTGTTGAATCAGCAGCGGAACAAGTTTATTTATATGATCATAAAGATGATGAGCAAGTCGAGCTACAAAAGGCAGAAGTACTAGATTTTTTAACACATGCACTACATATAAAGTGAAACTTTAAACAGTGGGAGGGTTCATCCCCACTGTTTATTAGCCTTCACCAATCGGGCATTTAAGGGCAGTTATCTCCCACCTAACTTCCTCGCATTCGCTGAATTTTGAGGTGGGAGTCTTACTGCCCGTTAATGCGGGATAAAGAAGTAGTAAGATGAACCTGTCTGAAAAGGTAGGTTCATTTCTGCGGGAAACTGAATGATAGTCATTCACCCTGTGTTTATGTATGTGTGGAAGGATAGAGTGAAATTCTAATGAGTGGGGACATCTTTACTCAGTATGAGCCCACAAATAGCAGGATAAAGAAAAAACTTCTTGGGCATTATTTTTGAGAGGAACTACGGGAAGAGGTGTTAAAAATTGAAGAAACCGATAAAAGAACAAAAGATGGTATTGATCATTCTTTTGAGTAATATATTTATCGCTTTTTTAGGGATTGGATTAATCATTCCGGTTATGCCGTCCTTTATGAATGATATGAATTTAACAGGAAAGACGATGGGTTATCTCGTTGCAGTGTTTGCGATGGCGCAGCTTATTACTTCACCTATTACGGGTCGTTGGGTCGACATTTACGGTAGGAAGAAAATGATAATCATTGGATTATTTATTTTTGGTGTTTCAGAGCTTCTTTTTGGATTAGGTACAGATGTGTGGATGCTTTATGCAGCGAGGGTGTTAGGCGGAATTAGTGCCGCGTTTATTATGCCGGGTGTTACGGCATATGTTGCTGATATTACTTCTATTCAAGAACGTCCAAAGGCGATGGGCTATCTTTCAGCAGCTATCAGCACCGGATTTATTATAGGGCCTGGAATCGGCGGGTTTATTGCAGAATACGGTATACGTGTGCCGTTCTTTGTGGCAGCAGTGATTGCCTTTGTTGCATGCGTGATTTCTATATTTATTTTGAAAGAGCCGTTAACGAAAGAAGAACTTGCAGAGATTGCAGCTAATACGAAAGAATCCAGCTTTATCGGAGATTTAAAGAAATCATTAAATCCAATGTATGCAATCGCATTTATTATTGTATTTGTACTCGCATTTGGATTATCAGCATATGAAACTGTGTTTAGCCTGTTCTCTGATCATAAGTTTGGTTTCACACCGAAAGATATTGCTGCAATTATTACGATTAGCTCCATCTTTGGGGTAGTTGTGCAAGTATTTATGTTTGGCAAATTGGTTGACATGTTCGGTGAGAAAGTATTAATTCAAATATGTTTAATTGTAGGTGCAGTATTAGCATTCGTCTCAACTGTAGTCTTTAATTATTGGAGTGTACTTCTCGTTACTTGCTTTATTTTCCTAGCATTTGATTTACTTCGTCCAGCTTTAACGACGTTTTTATCAAAAGCAGCTGGAAAAGAGCAAGGATTCGTTGCTGGTATGAACTCAACGTATACGAGTTTAGGAAATATCGCAGGACCAGCGATGGGCGGAATATTATTTGATATAAACATTAATTATCCATATGCATTTTCAGGTGTTGTTTTAATCGTTGGTCTCGGCATTACATTTATGTGGAGAGAGAAACAGCTAGCTCAAAGTTTTGCGAAGTAATAAAACCCCTTACGATGGTAAGGGGTTTTTGTTTTATAAACTTAATCCAAACCGCTTTAATTCAATGAAAATTCCCTCTAATTGCTTTCCTTTATCCGTTAACGTGTACTCTACACGAGGCGGAACTTCTGGATATACTTTTCTCGTTATAATCCCTTGTGCTTCTAATTCTTTTAGTCGAAGCGATAATGTTTTCGGACTAATCCCATCCATTGATTTTTGTAAATCACTAAATCGTAACGTTCCTTCGATAAGAAGGTCTCGAATAATTAAAAATGTCCATTTTGTACTAATTACGTCAAGCGTTTTAGCGATAGGACAAGGTATACCAGGTAAACCTTTCGTTAATACAACTGGATCTATATTGCTCATGGAAATAGCCTCCATAAAAATTTTTTGAATGAATTTGCCTTATCGTATCACAAAACTATCTATTTCGTAACTATATGAAAAAAATATCACTACTTCCATAAAGGAAGTTAGTGCGTATACAATAGCAATACGAAACAGAAAGAATTTATATGAGGAGGTGGTGATTTCCATGGGGATAAAAAAGTTATTTGGATTTCTTAGTTTGTTTGTTATTTGTATTGTGCTTGTAGCATGCGGTGTGGAGGGAAAAACTGAAGTCCAGTTATTAAAAGAAATGCCAAAGCCAAAAGCAATGACAATTGATTCTTCACTAAGTAAAAAGGAAGCGACAGAAATGGTTCATGCAGCGCAGCGCTTTTACGAATTTTGGGATACAGGTAAAGAGGAGCTTATTCTGCAGACTGTGACTGATAATTTCTTTGATAATACGTTGCCAAAAGGCCGTCCACAAGGTGTTGAAGGATTAAAATTTGCAGCGCAAAATTTTCATAAAGTCGTTCCTGATATACATTGTGAGATTGAAGATTTATTGGTTGTTGGTGATAAAGTAACAGCCCGTCTTTCTTTTACAGGAACGAATAATGGTAAGAAAATCAATTTTTTTGCGATGGATATTTTACATGTGAAAGACGGAAAGATAACGGAAGATTGGCATTTAGAAGATAATCTTACACTACAGCAGCAACTCGGTTTAATAGCTGAAGAGTAGATCATATAGGGGAGAGAAAAGTGATGAAAAATATATTGATTATAAATGGACATGAAAAATATGGTACGAAAGAAGGACGATTAAATAGAACGTTAGTAGATTATATGGTAACTGTATTAAGCGAGAATCATCATGTGAAAACAACAACGATTCAAGATGGATACAGTATTAAGGAAGAGCAAGAAAAGTTTTTATGGGCTGATGTTGTAATTTATCAAACACCAATTTATTGGTTTAGTGTTCCTGGATTATTTAAAACTTATATGGATGAAGTATATGAATATGGCTTGTTCTTTAAAGGTGCAGATGAATATGGAACAGGCGGTTTATTAAAAGAGAAGCAGTATATGTTTTCTACAACTTGGAACGCACCTGAAAAAGCATTCGGAGATAAGACGAAGTTCTTTGAAGGAGAAAGTTTAGAATCAGCACTTAGTCATTTACATCGTGTGCAGAAGTTTCTTGGGATGAGTCCGTTAAAGAGTTTTGCTTGTTATGATGTGGTGAAAAATCCTACTGTTGAGAAGTATTTAGAGAACTTGAAGAACCATTTAGAAGAAGTCATTCAATAATTACAGTCATAATATGTAGGCTTATTCATTTATATAATTGGATTTACAATACTCGGAGTGAGCTATAGTTTATGGATCTTATTAATCGCAGGGCTTTTCTAAACTGTAGGAGAGATGATGTATGTGCCAGTATGTCAATCTATTCTGGCACATATGGTACCAAATGAAGTAAGAGGTTCATTTATTGCATCTTGGGGCATGAGCGCTCTATATTTCATCGTTGGTATGAGCAGTATTTTATTATTTATGAAGGCGATAGGGAAAGAGAAGTATCAGAATGAAGGAAATGTTTCTCAGATTGGATGAAACTATATAAAAAGCGAACCAGTTATACTGGGACTCGCTTTTTATATAATTTTTAAAACGGATCAACTTCAGCTAAATCAGGATTGGCGTTAGGGTTTGTTAATAAGGTTTTCAGCTCACCTACTTCTGAGAGAGCGACGAGAATATAACCACTAATAAGGACGATGAGTCCGATGACTCGTAATGTTTGCAATTTAATGTCACGGCTATTTTTTTCTGAGTTGTTTTGGGGCGTTGCAGGTGGATTGTTGTTCATAATAGAGCTCCTATCTTTTTTATTTATATGTGCGAAATCATTATTAACTTATGGATAGGAATCGTATAGTCATTTTCACTATATGAGAAATGCCTATGAAAAGTGATTAGAAATTTTGGGACGAGAAAAGAGGCTGTCTCAAAAAATCATTAAAGATGAAGAAATGTTTCATATGGTGTTAATTTTGTTTTTTACAAATAAAAAGGTTAACCAAAGTAGTTATTTAGCTACTTTGGTTAACCTATAATAACTATCCTAATATACGCAATGATTCTTCAATAAACACTGGGATGTCCTCTGGTTGTCTACTTGTTACTAGCTGATTTTGGCATACAACCACTTCTTTATCATGAAAATTTCCACCGGCATTTTTCAAATCGACCGCAATGGATTTATATCCAGTCACATCGCGTCCTTCAAGTGTTTGTGCAGTGATGAGTAATTGGGGGCCGTGACAAATAGCAAAAACAGGCTTTTTCGCATCCATAAATGCTTTGCTAAAGCGAACAAAACGTTCATCTGCACGAAGTATATCTGGGGAAAATCCGCCTGGTATAAAGAGGGCATCAAAGTTCTCTGGAGAAACATCATCAATACTTTTATCAATTACGACTTCACTTTTTCCTTGTTTACCGTGTACCGTTTTACCTTTTTCCATTTCAATAGTTGTTAATTCGTATCCCTTTTGATTAAAAGATTCTACTGGCTCTGTGTATTCTGTGTCCTCGAAATAATCCGTTATTAAAATAGCAATTTTTTTACTCATTGCAATCAGCTCCTTATATTATATAATCGGTTCCAGAATCGTCCTTGGGCAACGTCTTTTATAAAGTGAAACCTTAATTCATATTTTTTCATTCCCTCCAGTTCCTTTGCCCTGTTAATTTAATAACTACCCTTTTTATTAGGACGTAAACATGTATTATCGTTTTTGTATGTAAAAATCATAAAATATCGGTTGTTTCAGTGATTCTTGTTTGAGGAAGAAAAATAAAAAAGCCAAGGAGATAATTTATTTTCTCCTTGGCTTTTAAGATAATTCTTTTCGTTAAAACGAAGAAACGCGTTGCTTCGTTTTTGGTACAATAATAAATTTGATCCAGATTAACCCGATAATCATAATGATAAGACTATGTGAGAATTGCCCTGTAGCAATGAGTATAATACTTGAAAATACAATGAGTTGAATGCTTAGCAATATAAAGATTAAGCGGAGAAATTGATTCATTCGTTTTTCAGTATCAATTGGATATAATGCTACGATAATATTTCCCGAAAAATATTTCCACAGAGAACGAAGCTGCATAGAAATCATATATAGGATGATATAAGCGATAGCACCTTTTACGTATATATTCGGAACAAAATATAGGATGAAAGCACCGATTACCCCCAAGCGAATATATATACCGAAATAATCATTACCACGTAAAAATGCAAGTGTATGTAAATAAAAGAAAGTAGCTCGTTTTTTATGTAGTAAAGGTTCGATCCAATTTGTAAGCCATTTTCTGCCGTTTACTTGTTTTTTTAGCTGCGGAACATCGGTAAAGATGCTAGCGAATTGATAAAAGCGTATGTCCATTTTTTCTTCTTGCTCAATTATGTATTCCCATGGTATTCGCTTTGTGGGCTGTTTCTTCGTATATAGAAGTAGGAAAGCGAGAAGTAAGAGTAATCCGCCTAATACAATTACATTTGCAGCATAAAACAGCATGTAAATGATCAGGGCGTTACAAGCAATACGAATGATAAACCATATGCTTTTTTCATAACTATCACGCCACATCCAATGTATGTATATGTTCCAGCCCTTTAGAATCATTAAAATTATAAAGATTGTACATAAAAAAGGTACGGTTAATTGTAATGATTGCATGGCAAGCGGTACGAGAATAAGGAACGTAAATAATAATGGGAAAAGCTGAATGATGTAATTATATAGAAGAGATTTTTTAAAATAAGATATTAATTTCTCTTCTAATGCGAGTAAATAGACAGCGTCCGGTTTTTGAATAAATGTGCGAACTTGGCATCTCGTTATAATGAGTGTAAGTACGATCGTGATGAGTAATAAAGATATTCCTTTAGAAGGATCCGTTTTAAGAAACTTAGCGTAATAATATGCACCTACACATGAGACGAAGATGAAGCTATATAGTAAACCGTTAATCATACGTGCAAAGTATGTGATGGCATTTTGAATATGTTGTTGAAAACGAGAGCTCCATAGTGATTCGATTGACATGTTTTTCACCTCTTTTTTCTATTATATATGTTTTATAAAGTAAAAAACGAGCAAATTGCGTTACGCAACTTGCTCGTTTTTCTTTTCTTTATTTTTTTTCTGATCACGATTCATTAATGGATAGAAGGCAAAGCCAATCCCGAATAAACCAATTCCGAGAAGAAATGTTTTTATATCGGATGCGCCGGTTTTAATAACCCATAGTGCATAGCAAAGTGCGATAACTGCAACTACACCATCCATAATTCTTGAACCCATTTCATTCTTATATGTTTCACCAGTTGCGACTAGTTTTAACTGGAAGATTGGTGAAACGAGATATGGAATGAGGTAGGCCAGTGTTGATACGGTAATAACGAATGTATAAGCTTCCGCAATTGTTCCTGATAATGTTGAGAATAAGAACACTTGCGACATAATGTTTGTTAATCGTAGTGAATGAATTGGACTTCCTTTTTTATTCGTTTTTGCGAAGAAGGAAGGGAAGAAACCTTCTTTTGCTGCTTGATAAGGTACTTCTGAGCTTAATAAAATCCAGCCTAATATTGAACCGAATAGGGAAGTAAGAGCAAGTAATGCCATAAGTTTCCCGCCGCCATGACCCATTGCAGCGTTTAATGCATCTGCTAATGGACGTTCAGAAGCTTGTAATTTATCAACGTGAAGTACACCCATTGTTAAAATTGTAATTCCTAAATAAATTGCAACTGTTATTAGTAAACCGGCAACAGTCGCACGTTTTACCGTTTTGGGAGAAGTAGCTCGGTTTGATAAAAGAACGGCTGATTCAATGCCGATAAATGCCCAAAGCGTTGTAAGAGCCGCTAAATTTACTTGTGAAAGGAGACCGTGTGATACGCCTTCTTTATCGATCATCGGTGTGTACCATTGTCCAAACTTTGAAGCTTCGAACGCAAATAACGTAACGACAATGAATAGAAGGAATCCAGTTACTTTCGTTGTTGTCGCTAAGAAGTTTAGCTTCCCAGCTCCGCTTACACCGTTTGTTAAAATTAAATGTGTTCCCCAAAGTAAGATGGAACAAATAGTAAATGTAATTAGTTTTCCAACTTCTATATTGAAAGAGCCAATTGAAAATAGTAGTCGTGTATCTTTCATAATTGGGAAGAAGAGCGATAAATATCCCGCGAAAGATGTAATAATGGCAACGTTACTTGCCCAGTTTGCAACCCAATATCCCCATACCATGCTGAAACCAGCCATTTTCTTTCTTTTTGGTGTTGAGAATAAAGCATATGCATGACTTTGTGGTCCTGTCGTTAAATCAGGACGACGAATTGCTAAATTACCGAAAACAAGAGCTAGCATTAAAACACCAAACCCTGTTGTTAACCAAGCTAAAGTGACACCGAGTGGGCTTGCTGTTTGTGCTAACGTACTTGGCACCATGAAAATACCAGCGCCAACCATGTTACCGACAACGAAAGCTGTTAGTACCCAAAAGCCCCATTTTTTTTGTTGCATAGAAAATACCTCCAAAGTTAGTATAACCAAGTCAAGCGAGGAGATATGTATGTCTTCCTGATAAGGAAGAGAAGGTCCAAACAAAACAAAAAAAGCACGTAATTTGCCGCTACATGCTTTCTATCTTATAAGAAACCCACGACATACCTCTCGATAGCTCTCCACAAACGAAACGTTTGTGACAGTTCTGCACTTATTAAATGCAGACCCAGCAAGCGTGCATGGTGGACACGACTTACTTCGGCAATCATTCCTTTCTCATTTCTTCATCAATGCCACTACATCTCCTGAAATGATACTCTTAATGACTGCAACCTCTACCTCACCGAGATACGAATGAGGATTTATGTATTAAATTAACATGTTTAAGAGTAACAAATGTATTTTTATACGTCAATGGATATAGTAATAATCAGATTATAGAGAAGAATTTGTTATTAGGTCCCGGAGGGTTTTAACTAAAAAGCAGCTGACCTAAATATTAGATCAGCTGCTACATATAAGATTAAACTAAGTTTAATACAGTTACTTTTTGACGAGTCATAGACTCAAGGCTCTTACGAATACCTTGTGCGCCCATACCTGAACCTTTTACACCGATGAATGGGAAGTGGTCAGGGCCGCGCTCTGTGCGTCCGTTAATTTGAACAGAACCAGTGTCGATTTTGTTAGCAATTGCAAATGCTTTGTTAATGTCTTTTGTGAAGACACTTGCTTGCAGACCGAACTCTGATTTGTTAGCAATTTCAATCGCTTGTTCGTCAGAAGAAACACGGATGATTGGAAGGATTGGGCCAAATGGCTCTTCCCAAGCAACTTTCATTTCTTCTGTTACGTTGTCGATTAACGTTGGATAAATTAGGTTGCGCTCACGTTTGTTACCGATAACGATTGTTGCACCTTTTTCAGCAGCATCGTCAATTAAACCTTGAACGAAGTCAGCAGATTTGTCGTCGATTAATGGAACGATTGTGCTGTTTTGTTCTGGAGATCCAACTGATAGTTCAGCTACTTGCTCTTTTAATAAGCCAGCTAGTTCGTCTGCTACATTTTCATGTACAAGTACACGCTTAATAGCTGTACAACGTTGACCTGAGTAAGAGAATGCACCGCTTACGATATGCTTTGCAGCTTCTTGTAAGTCTGCATCTTCACAAACGATACCAGGATCTTTACCACCAAGTTCTAATACAAGTGGAATCATCGCAGCTTTTTTCGCTAAATGTTTACCTGTATTTGTACCACCTGTGAACGATACCATATTTACGCCAGGATGTTCTACTAAGTAGTCACCAATTACAGAACCGCGTCCTGTAGCTACGTTTACAAGACCTTTTGGAAGGCCAGCTTTATGAAGTGCTTCAACCATTTTAACACCGCTAATTGCACCTTGAGTTGCTGGTTTGAAGATAACAGCGTTACCCATAATAAGTGCTGGTGCAAGTTTTGCAGCAGATAAGTTTACTGGGTAGTTAAATGGTGCAATTGCTAATACAACACCAAGTGGTGCGCGCTGAATAATCGCAAGTTTAGATTTAGATCCACCAGGGAAGCTATCACCCATCATGCTTTCACCGTGCATGTGAAGTGCTTCGTCAACTGTGTAACGAATTAAGTCAGCTGTACGAACGACTTCTTTTTGCGCATCTTTATAGCCTTTACCGACTTCTTTCATAATGATATCGGCAATTTCATCTTGCATATTTACGAGCTCATCAGCCCATTTATATAAATATTTTGCGCGATCTTGTAGAGAAGCTTCAGCCCATGATTTTTGAGCTTCTTTTGCAGATGCAATTGCTTCATCTACTTCTCCTTGAGTAATTGCTTGTACTTGCCCAATTACTTCGTGTAAGTATGGAGATGGAATGTCGATTGTTTGACCTGAAGAGCTTTCTCTCCATTCTCCGTTTAAATAAAATTTGTACGTATTGCTAGTTGTCATGATTAGTCCTCCTAAAATAGCAACTTGTAAGAGTGAGTATAAGGTGATTGTAGGTGGTTTGATAATATTTTTCAAATGAAATGTTTGTGAAAACGATTTCTTACTATTTTTTTGTTTTGTATGCCCTTTCTTACAGAAGATTCCCTTATTTCAAACTGAATTATAAGTAGAATGCATCACTTTCATTTTTTGTGATAAAAGATTATTTTATTCTAAAGCGAAAAAAACAATTGACAGAATACTCAATAAAGTTGTAAGATTATAAATGGAAAATAAATGAAGGGGGTGTGCGTAATGATTGTAATCGTAAATGTAATGGGCTTAGCTCTGTTAAATGGCGGAAAACATTCATATCATTACGCAACCCGTGCGGATATATAGGACCTTTGCGTCTTATGAGAAGCGTACGTTGCGTATATCGTAACGTACGCTTTTATGCATTCTTTGCATATCGTCAAGCGGCGGTATGCTTTTTTTTGTTTATCCCGCTATTTGCGGGCTAATAATCAGTGGGGAATGAACAAAACCCCCACTGATTAAAGTTTCACTTTATTTTCCTTGTTTGCGTGGTTACTATAAAAAATCAGAATTTGGAAGGTGAAAAATGTGATGAAATTGTATGGCTTACGAAATGTAAATGTGATGGGTTTGGATAGCGGGTAAAGAAATGTGAATCAAACGGGAACGAGAAAGGGGAGGTTATATTGTTTTCAGTATTACTAAAGTTAAGCTGGTTTTTTAGAGAGCATTGGAAAAGGTATAGTATCGCAATTGGGGTACTTTTAATTGTAAACGTGATAGAGGTAATTCCACCGAAAGTGTTAGGAATTACAATTGATAATATTAAAACGGGAGCCTTAACGAGTGAGGCGATTATGCAATATATTTTTATTTTACTTGGGGTAACGATTGGTGGGTATGTGCTTACTTTCATTTGGCAGCACCAACTATTTGGCGGTGCGTTCGTACTTGAGAAAACGATGCGTTCAAAATTTATGGGGCATTTACTTAAGATGACACCGACGTTTTATCAAAAAAATCGTACTGGCGATTTAATGGCGAGAGCGACAAATGATTTAAAAGCAATCTCCATGACAGCTGGTTTTGGTATATTAACGCTCGTTGATTCTAGTCTATATATGCTTACAATCGTTTGTATGATGGGCTTTTCAATTAGTTGGCAGTTAACATTTGCTGCGCTTATACCCCTTCCGATTATGGCGTATGCGATGAATAGATACGGAAAGAAGTTGCATGAAAGATTTACAGTCGCGCAAGATGCGTTCGGGGATATGAACGATAAAGTACTTGAATCAATTGCGGGTGTACGCGTTATTCGTGCGTATGTACAGGAGAGCGCTGATCAAGGAAGGTTTCATCATTTAGGAGATGACGTATACGAGAAAAATATGAGAGTAGCAAGAATCGATGCATTATTCCAGCCAACTGTAAAAATGCTCGTCGGTCTTAGCTATTTAATTGGTTTAGTGTACGGTGCATATCTCGTATTCCAATCAAAGGTGACACTTGGTGAGCTCGTTTCTTTTAACGTCTATTTAGGGATGATGATTTGGCCGATGTTTGCAATTGGTGAATTGATTAATGTTATGCAAAGAGGAAATGCGTCGCTCGACCGTGTAAATGAAACGTTAGCTTATGAACCGGATGTAAAGAATCCGAAAGATCCAAAGGTTGTACAAGAGCCAGATTACATTGAATTTGATAATGTTACTTTTTCATATCCTTCATCAATTGAAACAAATTTAAAAAATGTTTCGTTCTCATTAAAACAAGGAGAGACACTTGGAGTTGTTGGGAAAACAGGAAGCGGGAAAACGACGCTCGTTCGTCAGCTTCTTCGTCAATATCCACTCGGGGAAGGGGATATTGCGGTTTCTGATGTGAAGCTAGATAAAATTACGAATGATAACGTACTTGGCTGGATTGGGTATGTACCTCAGGAACACATTTTGTTCTCAAAAACAGCGAAGGAAAATATTTTATTCGGAAATAGAGAAGCGACTGAAGAAGAACTTGAAAAAGCGATTGAAATAGCTGCGTTTAAAAAGGATTTAGAGTTTTTACCGGAAGGTTTAGAAACGCTCGTTGGAGAGAAAGGTGTTTCTTTATCAGGTGGGCAAAAGCAAAGGATTTCGATTGCGAGGGCTGTTATTCAAAATCCGGAAATTTTAATTTTGGACGATTCTTTATCAGCTGTTGATGCTCGTACTGAAGCGGCAATTATTGAAAACATACGAACAGAAAGAAGCGGGAAGACGACGATTATAACAACGCATCGTTTGTCAGCAGTGCAGCATGCTGATTGGATTCTCGTTATGGATAACGGTGAGGTTATTGAAGAAGGTTCGCATGAAGCGCTCGTTCGAAATGGGGGCTGGTATGCAGAGCAGTTCGAAAGACAACAAGGTGAAAGTGAAAGTACGGATAGTGGGGTGAAAATATGAGTGTTTCAAAACGATTGTTTCAATACGCGATGAAAGTAAAAGGGCCGATTTTTGCAGCGATGGCGATGCTATTTGTTTTCGTTATTGCAGAACTCGCGGGTCCTTTCGTCGCAAAAACGATGATCGATGAGCATATCGTTGGAATAGAGAGACCCTGGTATGAAACAGAAAAGAGTGAGGATGCTGTTTCATATAATGGTGCCTTTTATAAGCGAAGTGATCGCTTTGAACAAGGTGAGCAAAAAGGGAAAGAAGTCCGAGTGATTCAAGTTGGTTTTCAGTACTATTTTGTACCGAATAAAATAACGCTTGAAGGAACTCGTTCTGTTAAGGGTGATGTGCTTACAGTACAAAGTGGTAAGGCAGTGCAAGTGTATAAATCGAAAGCCTTAACGAAAGAAGAAGTATTTGCGTTTTATAAACCAGAAATAAATAGGTTATTACTACTTGGCGGTGGATATTTCGCTTTATTAGTAGTCGTATCATTATTTGCATACGGAAAGCAGTTCTTCTTACAGAAGGCGGCAAACAAAATTATTCAAATTATGAGGGAAGACGTCTTTTCCCATATTCAAACGTTGCCAATTCGTTATTTTGACCATTTACCAGCAGGGAAAATTGTATCGCGTGTAACGAATGATACAGAAGCGATTCGTGATTTATATGTAACAGTGCTTGCGACATTCGTCTCTAGTATCATCTATATTATCGGGATTTTCGCTGCGCTATTTTTACTTGATGTAAAACTGGCGGCACTATGCTTACTCATCATCCCAATTTTAATTGTTTGGGCGATTATGTATAGAAAGTATGCGTCTGTATACAATCATAAAATGCGTTCGCGTTTATCGGATATTAACGGAACAGTGAATGAATCAATTCAAGGGATGCCAATTATTCAAGCATTTCGTCAAGAACATGAAACGAAGAAGGAATTTGAAGAGTTAAATGGTGATTATTTTAAATATCAAAATAAAATTTTAAATTTAAATGCAGCAACTTCGCATAATTTAGTGTCTGTATTAAGAAACATCGCTTTTACAGGTGTAATTTGGTATTTCGGTGGTGCTTCATTAAGTGCTTCTGGCCTCCTTTCTCTAGGGATACTGTATGCTTTCGTCGATTATTTAACGAGATTGTTCTCGCCAATTACGAACATGGTGAACCAACTGGCTAACTTAGAGCAATCGCGTGTTGCATCAGAGCGCGTCTTTGAATTGCTAGAGGAAAAGGGAGAGGCAGTAGAAGAAGAACGTATGCCTCGCTTAACCGGAAATGTGAAATTCGATAATGTTTCGTTTTCTTACAATGGAAAAGATGAAGTATTAAAAAATATTTCTTTTGAAGCGAAACAAGGGGAGACAGTGGCACTTGTCGGGCATACTGGATCAGGAAAAAGTTCCATTATGAATGTGCTCTTTCAGTTTTATGAATTTCAAAAAGGGAAGCTTACGATTGATGGTCACGATGTAACAGAGATGCCGAAACAAGCAACACGTGAACATATGGGAATTGTATTGCAAGATCCGTTTTTATTTAGCGGGACAGTGGCATCCAATGTAAGCTTAGAAAATGAAAAAATTTCAAAAGATCGCATCGTAAAGGCGTTACGTGATGTTGGTGCGGAAAGGTTTGCGAACAATATAGATGAAAAAATTACGGAGAAAGGAAGTACACTTTCAACCGGAGAACGTCAGCTTATATCGTTTGCTAGGGCACTTGCTTTTGATCCTGCTATTTTAATTTTAGATGAAGCGACTTCCAGTATTGATACAGAAACAGAAGCGATGATTCAACAAGCGCTAGAAGTTGTGAAGAAAGGACGAACGACGTTTATTATCGCTCATCGTCTTTCAACAATTAAGAGCGCTGATCAAATTATTGTGCTTGATAGAGGAACGATTTTGGAAAAAGGCTCCCATGATGAATTAATGAAAAAGCGCGGGCGTTATTACGATATGTATAAAACGCAAATGGAAGGAAACCAGAGTGCTTAATTTTTAGAAGAACTTGCGATTTTCGCAAGTTCTTTTTTGATCGGATTGTCCGCTTAGAAGTTAATGTATTTCACCGGCTGAAAAACTTATAAATAAGTAGGTATTGTTTTACCTTTTTCTTTATAAATGCTATATTAAAAAATGTTACTTATTTTTTGTATGTAGCGTTATTTTTCCATTTTGTTTGATTATGAAGAAAAAGGTTAAACTAAATAAGAACATTTTCATTGAAAAATTGTTCGAAATTGCATACAATCAATATAGTTTTTAAATTCCTATCAGAATACTTGGAGGACTACTATCATGAAAAAATTATTTTCAGTGCTTGCAGTAACTACATTAGCGATTGGGATTGTAGCGGGCTGCGGTAAAGAAGAGAAAAAAGATACAGCTAATCAAGATGCATTACAGAAGATAAAACAAAGCGGTGAGCTTGTAATTGGTACAGAAGGTACATATCCACCATTTACGTTCCACGATACAAACGATAAATTAACTGGGTTTGACGTTGAATTAGCAGAAGAAGTTGCAAAACGTTTAGGTGTAAAGCCTGTATTTAAAGAAACACAATGGGATAGCTTACTTGCAGGAATAGATGCAAAACGTTTCGACATGGTTGCGAATGAAGTTGGTATTCGTGAAGATCGCCAAAAAAAATATGACTTCTCTAGTCCATATATTTCTTCTTCAGCAGCATTAGTTATTGCGAAAGATAAAGATAAACCTGCTACATTTGCTGACGTAAAAGGATTAAAAGCAGCACAATCTTTAACAAGTAACTACGCAGATATTGCTAAGAAAAATGGTGCGGAAATCACAGGTGTAGAAGGATTTAGCCAAGCAGCAGAATTATTAAGTTCTGGCCGCGTTGATTTCACAATCAATGATAAATTATCAGTGTTAAACTATTTAGAAACGAAAAAAGATGCAAAAATTAAAATTGTAGATACAGAAAAAGAAGCGTCACAAAGTGGATTCTTATTCCGTAAAGGTAGCGACAAACTTGTACAAGAAGTAAATAAAGCGTTAGAAGATATGAAAAAAGATGGTACGTACGATAAAATAACGAAAAAATGGTTCGGTGAAAATGTATCTAAGTAGCGCATTGATGTCAGATCGATTGTCTACTTGGATAGATATTATGCAGACTTCCTTCGCGCCTATGCTGAAGGAAGCTGTCTTTACGACAATTCCGTTAACGCTTATTACATTTATTATCGGTATTATACTTGCGACGTTAACAGCGCTCGCACGTATTTCAGGTAGTCGTATTTTACAATGGATTGCTCGCATCTATGTATCTATCATTCGCGGAACGCCACTTCTTGTACAGTTATTTATTATTTTCTATGGTCTTCCAACTCTTAATATTGAGGTTGAGCCATATACAGCAGCAGTTATTGGATTTTCATTAAATGTAGGTGCATATGCATCTGAAATTATTCGTGCTTCTATCCTTTCAATCCCGAAAGGACAGTGGGAAGCAGCTTACACAATTGGGATGACATACCCGCAAGCATTAAAACGTGTTATTTTACCACAAGCAACACGCGTATCAATTCCGCCGCTTTCGAATACATTTATTAGTTTAGTGAAGGATACGTCATTAGCGTCGTTAATTTTAGTAACAGAAATGTTCCGAAAAGCGCAGGAAATTGCAGCAATGAACTATGAGTTTTTAATTGTTTATTTTGAAGCAGGTCTAATTTATTGGGTAATTTGCTTCTTATTATCTATCGTGCAACAAATATTAGAAAAACGTTCAGAACGTTATACTCTAAAATAACCCTTTCATAAAAGGAGTTTTTGTTTTTATGATTTCAATTCAACATTTACAAAAAAGTTTCGGAGATAATACCGTATTAAAACATATAGACTTATCAGTTGAGAAGGGCGAAGTGGTTGTTATTATCGGGCCATCTGGATCTGGTAAAACGACATTCTTGCGTTGTCTCAACGTGTTAGAAACGCCGAACGCTGGTAACATTCGCATCGGCAATAAAGAGCTCGATTTCTCTCAAAAAGTATCGAAGAAAGATATTGTAAATCTTCGTACGCAAACAGGTATGGTATTCCAACACCATAATCTATTTCCTCATTTAACAGCAATTCACAATGTAATGGAAGGGCTCGTTACAGTGAAAAAGATGGGGAAAGAAGAAGCGAAGAAAAAAGCAAACTATTTCCTTGAAAAAGTTGGTCTTGCGGATAAAGTAGACTTATATCCGTTCCAATTATCAGGTGGACAACAACAGCGCGTTGGAATCGCTCGTGCGCTTGCGATGGAGCCGGAAGTTTTACTATTTGATGAGCCAACGTCAGCACTTGATCCTGAGCTAGTTCAAGAAGTTTTAAAGGTTATGAAAGAACTTGCTAAAGAAGGAATGACGATGGTCATTGTAACGCATGAAATGCGCTTTGCTCATCAAATTGCGAACCGTGTTATTTTCATGGATGGCGGTGTCGTTGTCGAACAAGGTACACCGGAAGATGTATTTACAAATCCAAAAGAAGAACGAACGAAGAAGTTTTTACAAATGTTGCAATAAATTAAGGAAGGTCTCAAGGCATATGCCTTGAGACCTTTTTGCCATATATATTTATTTTTGGAATCCGCCAAGGCTTTGCTCAGCCATTGCAACTAAACGTTTTGTAATTTCTCCACCAACAGAACCGTTAGCGCGAGCCGTAGAATCTGCTCCTAATTGTACACCAAATTCTTGAGCGATTTCGTACTTCATTTGATCGATTGCTGCTGTTGCACCTGGTACTACTAATTGATTGTAAGAACTTTGGTTTGCCATAGGAATATATCCTCCTTAGAGTTATAAAAATTTTTTTGGTTGGACTAGCTGGATTTGAACCAGATTATCGCCCCGTTTGGCGCTAATCCATCGGTAATTAAGTTTGTACTCATAGTATGGATGTTACCTAGAAAGATATACAAAAAAATAATTTGTAAATTTTGTAAAAAATATTTCATCATTTCGTAAATTATGAAATAAGAGTAATCGTTGTATTTTTAAGAAAGAAGGCTAAACTAAGAGCGAAATCATATGCGTTTTTTTCTTTGTATAACCAGCTTAGCTTACTTAACTTATGATTTGTTAAAGTGAGACAAATTCCAGTTTAGTAAAATGAAAATTAAATCGGGAGCAACAGCATAGTTCTGTTTTAACCCAGGATGGGGCAGAAAAAGGAACTGACCGCGTCTATGCACGGCTAGATGCTCTCTTTAATCTAAAAAAAGGGTTTTTTAATTGTTTTTAAACGATAACGTATGGAGGAATCATGATGGGAATTTGCCCGCTTTGCAACGCGCTAGAATCACAAACATATTCTTGTCAAAATTGCCAAGGTATACTCCAAGATTATGGGAAAACTGTAGATTACATAGACGATTACAGTGCATATATGGATCAAGAATTATTAAGTGCAGTAGACGGTTTAACACATAATAATTCACAGGAGTATTGCAATCATGTTTTTTATTGCGGAGTATGTAATGTGGAAACAGAAGTTGTAGTGAAGCTCGTTTAAATAAAAAACTTCCACCTTATGAAGGAGGTGGAAGTTTTTGTTTTTGTATTTGTGAGTTAATCATAGGGGAAGGGATGTTTTCGGTATGTGACGAAGGACCTGATTTTATTTGTGACATTTTTTCTTTCGTGTCGCGCAAAGAGTGTTCAGTTAAATAGATGGCATATTCATAAAATAATTGGCGCGTAAGTTCACTTTGTTCTTTTAACTTTTCATCTTGGAATACAGTTCGCCCCGGTTTAGAATTTGCTTCAAATAGCCACGGGTTTTCCGTGGTGTCTAAACCGATATCGAAACCAATCTCTCCAATGTTCCCGGTTACTTGCCCATCAAGTGCATAACTGATTTGTAAGGCTGTTTGTTTTAGTTTATTTTCAATTTGAACTTGCTTTGTTGAATCAGGAAATAGTTCCTGAAGTAATTTCGTATCACCGCCGCTATTTACATGAGTTGTTAAGCTACCTTTGCCGGCGATTTTTGCGACGATTGCACTGACTACCCAATTACCAAAATGGTTTTTATTTGTATGAATGCGAAAATCGACGGGTTGCCCTTCGAAGCGGAGCAGTGAGATACCTTGTTGTACGATAAACTTTTTTAAATCATGTCCTTTTAACACATGGTTAAGAAGGGCTTCTAATGATTGATACTTTCTTAGTTTGTTTTGTTCATTTTCACGGTAACGACAATAGTAGCAATTATCAGTTTGAGAATAGAGTATTTGATGAATATTTCTTCCGAAGCTACCGTGTATTGGTTTCATATAAATGTACTTATACGTACCGAGAAGTCGTTCTACTTGTTCAAAATGTTGAAATACTTCTGTATTTGGTAAGAATGGTTTAATTGAATCTTCTTTCATTAAAAGTTGATGCACTTCCCATTTATTGAAAAATCCCGGATTAAACCACGGAATCCCATAGTCGCTTTCTAAACGTTTTTTTGCTCTTACGATAGGTTTGTAATTTTCTGCTTGCCGATTTGGTAATCGGTCGTAAATGACATTTGGTAAAGGGACTTTGTTTTTTACCCATTTTCCTTCTTGAAAGAAGTACCCTTCAATTGTTTCCTCTTCCCAGTTTATATGTTGAATGCCAAAGACAAATACAAATGGCTGCAATGTGAATGGTGGTGTTAATAACTCACTGAGAGAGATGGAACGACTTCCTAAAGGAGAATTAGAATCATCGTTAAAGCCAGTTGTAAAAATCCCGATTAATGGGCCGAAAACAATGGTTTGATTGTGTAAGAAGGCATGGATTGTTGCTGAATGCGGTAGTAAAAGATCGGCTGCAATCTGTTCGCCAATAATAATTTCTCGCGTGAATGAATAATGAATTTTAATATTCTCACATGTAATATAACGTAAGCCAAAGAAAAAGGATGTAATTGGTGGTGTAATAGAAAAAACGTAAGGTAAAGTAATACTATTTGGATGCTCATCTGAAATACTTAATGTATATATGTGCTCTTTCAACAGGGATTTCCTCCTTTCGTTATGGTGTAAATCGGCTAAACTTTAATGGACCATGAAAAATTTGTTCAGCCAGTTCGTCGTTGTACCTAGTATAAACATCGTAAGATGGCATCGTATTGACGTACATAAGCCAAATGGCACCTTTTTGATCCATAATGGTAGAAAGCTCTAGTTCAAATAATGAAGAATAGGACTGATCGAGTGTTTTAAACACTTCATTTACAACATCATGTAAAGCATCTTTTAATAATTGAACGCCAGTTGGAGAAAGTAAATATTTAATTTTAGAAAATGGATGTAACATAGAACGTTCTGTTGCTGAAAGTAAAAATTGTGCTGGGAATGAAGATTTTTGTATAAATTGACCGAGCACTTTCCAATGCTGTTCTTTATTTTTTTGCATAATGGTTCGAATATGAATCGGATATGATAGTTGATTTGGAGGTTGTAACATTGGATGAATCATATAACGGAATGAGTGTATGTTCGATTTGCACCATGATATAAATTTATCTGTTCGTTTGAATTGAGTAGAAGTATGATGTTGTTCATTTATTGTATCGATATGAAATGTTTTATTTTTGTAAGTGGCCCGATATAAATTTTCATTGGAGTGTATATTGATTGGTCTTATAATAATATCTCTTGTTTCTAGTAGTAATTTAAAAATTCCTTGTACTGTTCCTTTTATTATTTTTGGTACGTAAGGGGAAAGACGTTTATTAGTAAGAAAAAGATTGTGTAAATCGCTTGGGTTAATAAGTGTGTTGTTTAAAAAAGTAGTGGAAGAACGTTTGTGTAATGAATGAATAATCGCATTTGCTTGTTGGAATTCCTCATCCTCTTTGAAATGACAACGATCATATATATATGAAGGAATGGGAAAGGTTTGATCTATCCAATTTCCTGTATCTGTATCGTAAATAAGACCAGAAACAAGATCTGTCTTTGAATCAATGCTAAACGGTGTGAATTGGGCAACGACGTTATGATAAAGACGAGCTCGCTTAGCGATTTCGGTGTAATACGTTTGCTCGTGATGGAGCCCGGAAGTTAAAAGACCAAGAACCAACGAAATCACTCCTTTAGTAATAAGATGTTTGCATTATAGGCGAAGCTATATATTGCAAATACGTTTTTATACCATTATACTTTTGTCCGTATGATGATATGCTATAGTTTTGGAGAAGTGAAAGGTTGATTGTGATGAATATATGGTTAAATATGTTAATAACGACAGGGCTCGGGGCAATTATTGGAGGATACACAAATCATTTAGCGATAAAAATGTTATTTCGTCCTCATCGTCCGATTTATATTGGGAAGTTTCAGGTTCCATTTACGCCAGGATTAATTCCGAAGCGCCGCGATGAGCTTGCTGTTCAATTAGGTAAAATGGTTGTAGACCATTTGTTAACACCAGAAGGAATCGGAAAAAAACTAACAAATAAAGAGTTTCAAACCAGTTTAATTCGCTGGACACAAGTGGAAGTTGATAAAGTAATTACAAATGAACAGTCGTTACGGGATATGTTAGAAAAATGGAATTTAGAACATGTAGAAGAAGAGGCGACTCAAAAAATCGAACATGTTATTACAGAAAAAATTCATGCATTTTTAGCAGAGTACTATACATATACATGGGAACAGGCGTTACCTCATTCTGTTCATGAAAAAGTAGAGAATGCGATTCCGAATGTATCGGCGTTTATTTTAGATCGAGGAATTCGCTTTTTTGAAAGTGAAGAAGGGAAAGGTCGTCTTTCAAAAATGATTGATGATTTCTTTGCTTCTAGGGGAACGCTACTTAACTTAGTCGGAATGTTTTTAGGGAATGTCAGTTTAGTGGATCGAGTACAGCCAGAAGTCATTAAGTTTTTAGGACAAGATGGCACGAAAAAGCTTTTAACTGATGTACTGCAAAAAGAGTGGGAAAAGTTAAAAGGAAGAGATGTAAAAGAATTAGAGACGTTTGTAGAGAAAGAAATGATTGTGAAATCCATACTGTCAGCAGTTAAAGTAGAGGAAACAGTGAGTAAATTTTTAAATCAGTCTGTTCAGCAAGTATGTGAACCGGTCCGAGAAACAATCATAGAAAAAATCGTCCCAAGTGCAGTAACGAAAGGCTTGAAGTGGGGAACAGAAAATGTAGAGAGCATACTAAACAATCTACACCTTGCGGAAATTGTCCAGCAAGAAGTTTCTACATTTTCAACGGAGAGATTAGAAGACCTAGTTCTGTCCATAACGAAAAATGAATTGAAAATGATTACGTATTTAGGGGCATTATTAGGAGGAATGATCGGACTCGTGCAAGGGGTGTTACTTCTGTTCCTTAGGTAATAAAAGGGAATACATAGAAATAAAAGTGAAATTTCTTCACATCTCTTGCATAGTTTGATATGGTAAGAAGAGGTGCGTATGTAAATGCACTTAAAAGGCAGTGCGAGCGAAAAGCGCTAGCCTTCTAAAGGAGGAAAAATAAAATGACAAAAAACATTCATGATGTTGCATATGAATTACAAAAAACAATCGCTGAAAACGAAGATTTCCAAACATTAAAAGCAAGCTACGCAGCAGTACAAGGAGATGCAGAGTCAAAGAACTTATTCGAAGAGTTCCGCGCGATGCAACTTGGCTTACAACAAAAAATGATGCAAGGCCAAGAAATCACTGAAGAAGATAACCAAAAAGCACAAGAAGTTGTAACTCGTATTCAACAAGATGCAAAAATCACAAAGTTAATGGAAACTGAGCAACGTTTAAACATCGTTATCACTGACGTTAACAAAATCATCATGAAGCCACTTGAAGAATTATATAGCGCGCAACAAGCGTAATGATGGAAGACGCTCCTAGTATGGGGGCGTTTTTTTTGTGGGGAATTTGATAGTCCTTCCACAAAAAAATCCCCGCCGAAATAGCCATGTGTTAGTGACTATTTTTGACGGGAATATATGATGTATCTTTCAATTTCTCTTTTATATATATAATTACTTGTTGAAATACTCAGTTCTAATATTTTTTTCTTTCAAAAACTTTTCAATCTCTTTTTGCTTTCTACCATTAACTTTCTCAAAGCGCTTTGTAAAAGAAAAATCGGTCTTGAATAAGTTACCATCTTGAGCGATTTTTTCTATTTCTTGATCTAGTTCTACTGAAAGTGCTGTAGACGATGAAATAAATTCATAGATTTCTTTCGAAGGTTTTTTGTAATCATCAGGGATCGTATTGTTACTAATAAAATCATGGAAATTCGCATCATTTTGTTGCGCTAAATCTACTAGTTGCTTTAATTTCTCTCGGTCGGATTCCGTGACATTCTCGTCAGACATAGATGATGAAAGTGGAACGATGTTTTCGTCTAACTCTCCGCTATAATCTAAATAAATTTTTATATTTTGTTTCATTTCGTCTTCGTTAATCGTTTCATTCTTTTTTGAGGAAGTGAATATAGTTTCTGGAATTTTTATCGTTACATCTTTAATAGATTGCACATCGTTTTCTGCCTTAGGTTGTGCACTGTTTGAACAAGCTGATAGAAATAAAATTGTAAGTAACATGAGTAGATATAAAGTATACTTCTTCATTTTAATCTCCTTTTATATTCATTATTATCTTTGTAAAATAGCTATATTCCATTTCAAATACTTTACTAAAGTTGCGTATAGATGTTTTACCATTTGGTAAGATATGACGGATATGAGTAAACCGCTGCAAAAAGCGATGAACACATTGTAAACATCGGAATAACTGATTTGATGAAACCCTTTAAAAAATCCTAACGCTATTAATAAAATAGGTGAAATGATTAAAAATGGAGTAGCAATGATAAGTGCTAGAAGAATCGGTAATAAAAAGAGTAGTACGAAAAAGGCGATAATGATAAAGGTAAAGTTTAAAACACTTAAACTCATAACAGAAAATAGTGCGGTTATCATATTTTTAAAGCTTCGTTTATTATCAGCGTTATGTATTGCATAGGAAACATTAAGCTCTTTCGCGATCGTTTTAGGGTTTCCTAGTTTTCTAGCAATTTCTTCTTCAGATTTCCCATCTTGTTTACCACTGATAAAATGAGTTTCGTACTCTGAGATAATATCTTTCTTTTCTACATTAGGCATATTCCGCAGGGAAGAACTAAGTTGTTCCAAAAATTCACTTTTGTTCATAACAATCACTTTCCTTTATAAAATGATGAATTACAGCTGAGAATCCTATCTTTTGAAAAGGGGGATACGAATTATAAGGTGCGTTCCAAATGTTGGGTATTCCAATATTTACAAATATATCATTTAGTAGTGTTCTTTGCAAGGTACTATAATCTTATTAATACTGTGATTAGATGGAATTTTTTCGTGCATTTTTAGAGGAGATATAAAAATATTATTTTAGGATAAACAAAGGTTTGTAAGCGTATTCCTTAGAGGTTGTCAAAAAACTGTCAAATTCATATCGTTGGAAAAATAATGCATTTGTACTATAATGATAAACAAGATATATTACACTATGTTAATTAATGTGGTGAAGTATATAAAATTAAAATCTTTATTACACACATTATGAAATAAAGGGATGATTAGTTTGAGTACAGGTGTAAAAGCAAACGACGTGAAAACAAAAACAAAAGGAGCAGATCTTGTTGTTGATTGTTTAATTAAACAAGGTGTTACACATGTTTTCGGTATTCCAGGAGCGAAGATTGACTCTGTATTTGATGTACTGCAAGAAAGAGGACCAGAGTTAATTGTTTGTCGTCATGAACAAAATGCAGCATTTATGGCAGCTGCTATTGGTAGATTAACAGGGAAACCGGGCGTATGTCTTGTAACTTCAGGACCAGGGACATCAAATTTAGCGACAGGTCTTGTTACTGCGAATGCGGAGAGTGATCCCGTTGTTGCTTTAGCTGGTGCAGTTCCGCGTACAGATCGATTAAAACGTACGCATCAATCTATGGATAATGCTGCATTATTCGAACCAATCACTAAATATAGCGTAGAAGTCGAGCATCCTGATAATGTACCAGAAGCACTTACTAATGCATTTCGAAGTGCTACTTCTACAAATCCAGGAGCAACACTTGTAAGTCTTCCGCAAGACGTTATGACTGCGGAAACGACAGTAGAATCTATCGGTGCGCTTTCTAAGCCACAGCTTGGAATCGCTCCCACAAGTCATATTGAATACGTAGTAGAAAAAATAAAATCAGCGAAATTACCAGTTATTTTACTCGGTATGAGAGCGAGCACAAATGAAGTGACGAAAGCGGTTCGTGAATTAATTGCGGATACAGAACTTCCTGTCGTTGAAACATATCAAGCAGCTGGTGCAATTTCACGTGAGTTAGAAGATCATTTCTTCGGCCGCGTTGGATTATTCCGTAACCAACCAGGTGATATTTTACTAGAAGAAGCGGATTTTGTTTTATCTATCGGCTATGACCCAATTGAGTATGATCCGAAATTTTGGAATAAACTTGGAGACAGAACGATTATTCATCTTGATGACCACCAAGCGGATATCGATCATGATTACCAACCAGAGCGTGAATTAATTGGCGATATCGCTTTAACTGTAAATAGCATTGCGGAGAAATTACCGAAGCTTGTATTAAATACGAAATCAGAAGCAGTTTTAGAACGATTACGCTCGAAATTATCAGAGCAAGCAGAAGTTCCAAATCGTGCTTCAGAAGGTGTTACGCATCCACTTCAAGTCATTCGTACACTTCGTTCTTTAATTAGTGACGATACAACCGTTACATGTGACATCGGTTCCCATTCTATTTGGATGGCAAGATGTTTCCGTTCTTATGAACCACGTAGACTATTATTTAGTAACGGTATGCAAACGTTAGGTGTTGCACTTCCTTGGGCAATTGCCGCTACTTTAGTTGAGCCGGGTAAAAAAGTTGTTTCAGTGTCAGGTGATGGTGGTTTCTTATTCTCTTCGATGGAGTTAGAAACAGCGGTACGTTTAAATGCTCCGGTTGTCCATCTTGTATGGAGAGACGGTACGTACGATATGGTTGCGTTCCAACAAATGATGAAATACGGCAGAACATCAGCTACAGAGTTTGGCGATGTCGATCTTGTGAAATATGCGGAAAGTTTCGGGGCGTTAGGTCTTCGTGTCAATACACCAGATGAATTAGAAGATGTATTGAAAACGGCATTAGAAGCAGACGGTCCTGTCATTATTGATATTCCAATCGATTACCGTGACAACATTAAATTAAGCGAAAAACTATTACCAAACCAATTAAACTGATGGGGGCATGAGTGAGATGACAGTTGCGCAATTAATTGATATTGATGCAAAAAGAACGAAAACGAATAATGAAGTATATCAAACATCTACAATGCTTGCGCTATTAGATGGTATATATGATGGTGTTATTAACTTTGAGGAATTGAAAGAACGTGGTGATTTCGGCATCGGCACATTTGATCAATTAGATGGTGAAATGATTGCATTTGATAATGAGTTTTATCATTTACGTTCAGACGGTTCAGCAGAAAAAGTAGACCTGGAAGAAACAACACCGTTTGCGACTGTAACGTTTTTTGAAAAAGAAATGAGTTATAAGATAGAGCGTCCGATGAATCGTGAAGAAGTGGAAGCATTATTACATGAGTTAATGCCAAGTAAAAATTTATTTTATGGTATTCGAATGGACGGTACGTTCCGTGAAGTTAGAACGAGAACTGTTCCAAGACAAGAAAAACCGTATACGCCGCTCGTTGAAGTGACGAAATCACAACCGATTTTTTCGTTTAAAGATACAGAAGGTACGCTAGCTGGATTTTGGACACCAGATTACGCGCAAGGTATTGGTGTAGCTGGTTTCCACTTACATTACATTGATGATGAAAGAAGCGGTGGCGGACATGTTTTCGACTATGTTGTAGAAAACTGTACGATCCAAATTTGTCAAAAAGCTCATATGCATTTAGCACTTCCTGAAACAGCTGATTTTATGGCAGCTGAATTATCAAGAGAAAACTTAGAGAATGATATTGCGACCGCGGAAGGTGCGGAGTAAAAAGGAATCGAAATTATGTATT
The DNA here is from genome assembly GCF_003264175.1 of Bacillus sp. SRB_331. NCBI lineage: Bacteria > Bacillati > Bacillota > Bacilli > Caryophanales > Bacillaceae > Bacillus > Bacillus sp. SRB_331. The sequence continues at coordinate 125,013 of NZ_NADV01000001.1, forward strand.
CTCTATATAAAGAACCGAAGTCTTGTTCAGGCTTCGGTTTTTTTCATTGATTTGCAATCTTCGAGTGAAATTCCCCTATCCAATTTCACTGCACCGCCTCATTATGTTTCTTTTGTAAAATGAAAACTCAATTTTGAAGCAAAAGAAATATAAATTTCTCTTCAAACATATACATCAAAAGGATAGGGGGGATATGATGGAAAACTCCATTACTATTAGTTTATGCATGATTGTAAAAGATGAAGAACAAACTATATCAAAATGCTTAGAATCGGTTAAAAGTGTTGTGGATGAAATTATTATTGTAGATACAGGTTCAACAGATGCTACAAAAGAAATTGTGAAGAAGTACGACGCGAAAGTTTATGATTTTCAATGGATTGAAGATTTTTCAGCGGCACGAAATTTTGCGTTTTCTAAAGCTACAAAAGAATATATTCTTTGGCTAGACGCAGATGACATAATAGATACGGAAGATATAAAGAAATTGTTGCAGTTAAAACATACGTTAGATCGTAGTACGGATGCAGTATCTATGAAATATTATTTAACTTTTGATATAGAAGGAAATCCAACACATTCTTTAAGGAGATATCGATTAGTCAACAGAAGTAAAAATTTTCAATGGTATGGATTTGTTCATGAATATTTAGAGGTGTATGGAAATCTTATAAATAGTGACGTAGGGGTAAGTCATAAAAAAGAAAAAGCATATACTAATCGTAATTTGAAAATATATGAAAAACATCTTGAGAGTGGAAAAGAATTTAGTCCCCGTGATGTGTACTATTATGCAAATGAATGTAAGGATCACAGATTATTTGATAAGGCTGTTAAGGGGTATTCTAAATTTTTAGATGAAGAAAAGGGTTGGGTTGAAGATAATATTCAAGCTTGTTTAAAAAGAGCCGAATGTTATTTAGAATTGGGAGACTTAAAAAAATCTATACAGTCTTGTTTACAATCATTTACGTATGACACGCCTAGAGGAGAACTTTGTTGCCACTTAGGACGTGTATTTTTGCAACAAAACGAATATTCCAAAGCGATATATTGGTACCATGCAGCAATTGACGGGCCACGACCAAAGGATTCTCCGTTTGTCCGAGAAGAGTGTCATACATGGTTGCCGCATATTCAACTATGTATTTGTTATGATCGAATAAAAGAATATGAAAAGGCAATTTATCATAACGAACAAGCTGCACAGTTCATACCTAATAATCCAAGCATTGAATATAATAGAAAATATTTTGATAGTTTATCGGAAAAATAATATTTAATAATACTAGATAATCATTTTGGCTGCTGAGAGGAGTTTGATTCATGCTCACAAGTATAATTATATTGACTCATAATCAATTACAATATACAAAAGAATGCATCCAAAGTATTAGAACGTATACAGTGGAACAAGAGTATGAGTTAATAGTTGTGGACAATGCGTCAACAGATGGTACTGTAGAATGGTTACAAAAACAATCGGATATTATGCTAGTGAAAAATGCGGAGAATATGGGGTTTCCAAAGGGATGCAATCAGGGGATTAAAGAGGCAAAAGGTGATAATATTCTATTATTAAATAATGATGTGGTCGTAACTGAAAATTGGCTAAGCAACTTAATTCGGTGTTTATATGAAAGTAAGGATACTGGAGCGGTAGGGCCCATAACTAATAATGCCGCTTACTATACTGCTATACAAACTTTTTATAAAGATATTGAAGGAATGCAGAAGTTTGCAACTTTATATAATCAAAGTGATAAAAATAAATGGGAAGAACGTATGAAATTAATCGGATTCTGTATGCTTATAAAAAAATCAGTGTTAGATGAAGTTGGATTATTAGATGAACGATTTACACCGGGGAATTATGAAGATGATGATTTGTCACTAAGAATGTTTGAAAAAGGATATAAACTGTATTTATGTAAAGATACATTTATTCATCACTACGGAAGTGTCTCATGGAAAGAAGATAGTATGAAATTTTCTGTAGTTTTACATGCAAATAATATAAAATTGTATGAAAAATGGGGATTTTATGGTGAAAGTTTATACATTCATTATGATTTACTAGCAATTGTAGATCGATTTGCGCCTGATCAAGTGAATATTCTTCATATAGGAGCTGGATGTGGTGCAACTTTATTAGAAATGAAAAGGCGTTATCGAGCAGTTTCCATATTTGGAGCAGAAATTAATGAAAAAGCAGCAGCTCTTGCAAATAGGGTAGCTCCTACAACTTCTGCTGAGTATGACAAGTTACATGAGGTATTTACAGATGAAAAATTCCAGTACATTTTGTTATCACATCCTATTGAGCCAGCGAAATTACCGCAGGTCATACAATCTATGTCACAACTTTTAACGCCAACAGGAACTTTCATTATGTCGAAATTCAATTTAGATAATTATTATGCATTAAAAAAATAATGCTTTTAAGATTTTCTCTTTGGAGATGAGCTGTATTTGGCAATGTTGGAGGAACAACGGTTTCTTTTATAGAAACAAAACCGAAATCCGAGCCCGGATTTCGGCTTTTCGACGTGTGATGAATTACGAAAAAAGAGCTATCCTATAAGTTGGTTTCACTGACTTATAGGATAGCTTCTTTATTTTGAAACAAACGGATGCTTTTCATAATAAAACCGCCATGGATAGTGAACGGCTTCTTCTGCATAATCAATATTAATACGAGGGCCAGCTATTATGTTATGTGTGGATGATAAATGGTCTTCTTCAGGAACTAATTCAATATGTAACGTATCACTTTGAAGTGATACGCCGCGCTCTTCTAAAGTGATTCCGAGCGCGCGGCATAGTTTTCCGGGGCCATTTGTTAAGTTTTTATACTGAGCTTTCGTAATGTCGGTTTTGTTGTAGCGCGCTAGTTTCATGTCTTCGATTCCATCTACAGGTTCAAGAGCACGAATGAGAACTCCTTGCGGGGTGCCGATTGGTGCTGTAATTACGTTAAAGCAATGATACATGCCGTAAATTAAATATACGTAAGCATGTCCGGGTGCACCGAACATTACTTCTGTTCGATCAGTCCGTCTGCCTCCGTAACTATGAGCGGCCTTATCATCTGGACCTTTGTATGCTTCTACTTCTACAATAATTCCGCTCCGCTTTATGCCGTCTACAATATGAACGAGTTTATGTCCGAGTAACTTCTTTGCGACCTCTAACGTATCGCCTTCATAAAAAGAAGAAGGTGCCTGCATTGTACTATCTCCTTTGCCAGTTGTATATGTATATAGTAAACCAAATTTTCAGTAGTAATTCTAACTCGTTCTATTTACTACATTTATTTCATAAATTATGGATAGAGTACAACAGCGAAGAGGGGGAGTGCGACATGATTTATCGCTTACTAGCTCTTAATATAGATGGGACACTACTATACAACAACGGAAAAATCGCAAAAGGGATACGAGAAACAATTGACTTTGTGAAAAGAAAAGATGTATACGTTACATTATTTACGAATCGTAATTTTCAATCTGCTCATAAAATAGCGAAGGCGTTAAAATTAGATTCTATATTAGTTACGCATGGCGGTGCTTTCGTTTCAGCATCGTTAGATAAGCCGTTCGCTCAAAGGAGATTATCTGAAGAGAAAACCTTTAATATTGTGCAAGTGTTAGAGCATTTTGATTGTAATGTTCGCATTTCTCATGAACGATATTCAATTGGGAATCGTGAGAGAAATACACCAAACTTAATTGCGCGTACTGTATTATCAAGCGCAGATCCGTTATTTTATCCAGTCCAATTTGTAGATTCGCTAGGGGATGCACTGCGTGATCATCCAGTAGCTGCGCCAAAAATTGATATTGTTTTCCATACGAAAGGTGAAAAAGAAAGAGGGATGAATACGTTAAAAAAGGCATTTCAAGATGTAGAGTACGTCGAGTGTGATGAAAGACATATAGAAATTCTCCCTCAAAATGTATCAAAACTACGTGGTTTACAATTACTTGGGGAGCATTTAAATATTAACCTTAGTGAAATGGTTGCGATTGGAGATAGCGTAGAAGACTTAGAGGTAATTGAAAATGTTGGGCTTGGGGTAGCGATGGGGAACGCTCCTGTAGAATTAAAGCAAGCGGCGGACTGGATTACACGTTCTAATACTGAGAACGGCGTAGAGTACATGATTAAAGAGCATTTTCGTAAGCAATTCCCGCTTCCTTTTTTAAAGAATCATAAACATACACCGAAACGATGAAAAAAGAAACGTAGCATTTTGGCTACGTTTTTTTGTCGACTTTATTTGAAAAGTTTAAATCAATATTCCAATAAGAAATGAAAGCGTTTCAGGGGATAAATTGTGTCTGGAATCTATACAATTCACTTGAATACTCTAGGAAACTACTGTAGAGTGGATGATGTTGCCGAAATAGTTACACCACATGAAATATTCTTCAGATTAATTTTATTGAGCTCCCGTACGTAAAAACATTTCCGCGTGATAGTTTAGTTCACGTATTATCTCAAAAATGAATTGTAGTAATTTTATTAATTAGTTGTAGAGTTTCTTTGTTTTATTTAAATGGATTATTTTAAATTAATGTGAGTAAGACTTGGTACATATGAAATGTACTTCTTTTGTGGGTTTAGGAAGTTTAAAAGGGGGAATGAATTTCTTGAGGAAATCATTTAATCAAAAAGTAAAAAAAATAAGTAGTAGTTTTATAGTTGTATTACTAATATGTATGAATTTTTTAATCCATTTACCATTTAAAGCAGAGGCAGCTACAACAGAATTAAAAGGTTTAGGTGATGTATCTTATTACAACGCCATCATTTTTGGAGATCATAGTGCAACGAGTGCGGATATTGAGGGTGCGATGGCTGTTCAAAAAAATATGAACGCATCAAGTTATACAGTCGTAGCGGCTGCAACTGGAGCAAACAACTTAGCTGGAGCAACATGGAAAGATGAAGGATATCCATCATTATTACTAGGTGGTCAATTTACGAAAGCGGGAGCAGGACAAGTAATCATTCAAGATGGAACAGTGGCGATGACAAAAGATGGTGACCCAGAAGGTGCAATGAAGTCATCTTATGACCGTATCTCTTATAAAGAGCAAGCAGAGATTGATGCCAAGTTCAAAGAATTTAGAAAAGACGTTGATGGTGTAATTGGAGATGCGAGTCAATTACATACTGATAAACCAAAACCTAATATGAGTTTTGGCATCGGAGAGGATGTAAACAATCCTAATATTTATGTTTCTTCAGGCTTAACAGGAAAGAAAACATTTGATGTAAGAGATGTTTATCTTCCGAATGTAAATAACAAAGACTTTATTGTTATTTATTCAGACGCAGAAGAAGTGAATTTTGGTAGCGGTGCAATTTTGTACGATACGAAAAATACTGGGATGGCAACAGACTTAATTAATACATCACAAGCATATGATCCTAATTCACCTTTTACTGAGTTAGCTAGTAAAGTAATTTGGGCGTTTCCGAATGCTACAAAAATATCAACAAAAGGATATGGCGTAGTAGGAAGTGTATTTGCTCCAAATGCTGTTGTAGAGACAAAGGGTGGTTCTATTAATGGACAAGCCTATGTTGGGGGATTACACCAAAGAGATGGGTTTGAGGTTCACAATTTTAAATTTAACTGGCCGAAATGGAAAAATCCATCAGTTGAAAAAGGAAATTTACAAATTAAAAAAGTTGATGCAAACGATGAAAACATTGTTTTAAAAGATGCGAAATTTGATGTTATAGACAAAGACAATAATGTTGAGGCTAGTGTTACAACGAATGAAAAGGGTATTGCTGAAGTCAAGGATTTACCACTTGGTGACTATTTTGTAAAAGAAATAAGTGCACCAGAAGGATATATAAAAGTTGATACACCAGTAAAAGTAACAATTAATAGTACAAACGTAATTGAAATTGTTATGAAGAATACGAAAAAAGTAGAGAATGGTCAATTTAAATTGTTGAAAAAAGATAGTGAATCTGGTCAACTTCTACCAGGTGCAAAATTTGATGTTATAGATAAAGATGGAAATGTTGTTGAAACAATTATTACAGACGGTAAAGGTGCAGCTTTATCAAAACAACTTCCAGTTGGAACATATACATTAAAAGAAGTTGAAGCACCAAAAGGTTATGAACTATCATCTAGCTCAGTTCGTGTTGATGTAGAGGCTAATAAAGTAGTTACTGTAGATGTGTTGAATAAAAAGATCGTTGAAAAAGTAACAGGTCAATTTGAAATCGTAAAAGTAGATGCGAATGATAAAACGAAGCTATTATCGGACGCAGAGTTTGAAGTGTATAAAGATGGTAAAAAAATAGATACATTACGAACAGATAAAACAGGTAAAGTAATCTCTAAGAAATTAGAACCAGGAAAATACACGTTAAAAGAAACGAAAGCACCAAAAGTATATAAATTACTAAAAGAAGAAATTGAAGTCGTTGTGGAAGCAAACAAAGTAGTACAAGTACAAGTAGAAAATGCGAAAGAACTAGGAAGCTTACAAGTAATCAAAAAGGATGCAGAGAGTGGAAAAGTTCTAGAAGGCGCAGAATTTAGACTGAAAAACGAAAATGGTCAAGTAGTTGGGGAAGCGAAAACAACGAATAAAGATGGTGTTGTGACATTCGAAAACTTAGTGCCAGGAAAGTACACGTTAGAAGAAACGAAAGCGCCGGAAGGCTACAAAGCGGTAGAATTAAAAGTGGAAGTAAATGTTGTAGCAAATGAAGTAGTAAAACAGGAAGTAATGAACGAAAAAGTTCTGGGTCAATTTGAAATCGTAAAAGTAGATGCGAATGATAAAACGAAGCTATTATCAGATGCAGAATTTACTGTGTATAAAGATGGTAAAAAGGTAGCAGAGTTGAAAACTGATGAGAGTGGAAAAGCGATGTCACCGAAATTACCATTAGGTGAATACACAGTGAAAGAAACGAAAGCACCAGCAGGTTACAAGATTTCAAATAAAGAATGGAAAGTAACAATTCAAAATGAGAAAGAAGTAGTAAAAGTAGAGGCAGAAAATGAAAAACTCTTGGGCTCTCTACAAATTATTAAAACAGATGACAAAGATCAAGCGAAACGTTTAGCAGGCGCAGTATTTACATTGAAAGATGCTAAAGGAAATGTTGTAAAAGAAAAAATTACAACAGATAAGTCTGGAACGGTTAAAGTAGAAGGACTAGTACCGGGTGAGTATACGTTAGAAGAAACAAAAGCACCAGAAGGTTATGAGTTAACAAAACAAGTAATTCATGTAACAGTCGACGGTGAAAAAGTTGTTGATGTAAAAGTAACGAATAGTAAGAGCCTTGGTCAATTTGAAATCGTAAAAGTAGATGCAAACGATAAAACGAAGCTTTTATCAGACGCAGAATTTGAAGTGTATAAAGATGGTAAGAAAGTAGAGATGTTACAAACAGATAAAACAGGTAAAGTCATCTCTGGAAAATTAGAACCAGGAAAATACACGTTAAAAGAAACGAAAGCACCAAAAGGATATAAATTACTAAAAGAAGAAATTGAAGTCGTTGTGGAAGCAAACAAAGTAGTACAAGTACAAGTAGAAAATGCGAAAGAACTAGGAAGCTTACAAGTAATCAAAAAGGATGCAGAGAGTGGAAAAGTTCTAGAAGATGCAGAATTTAAATTAAAGAATGAAAATGGTCAAGTAGTTGGAGAGGCGAAAACAACAAATAAAGATGGTGTTGTGACATTCGAAAACTTAGTGCCAGGTAAGTATACGTTAGAAGAAACGAAAGCGCCAGAAGGCTACAAAGCGGTAGAAGTTACAGTAAAAGTAAATGTTGTAGCAAATGAAGTAGCAAAACAAGAAGTATTGAATGAAAAAGTGAAAGAAAAAATCACAGGTCAAGTAGAAATTACAAAGATAGATGCTAATGATACAGATAAAAAATTAGAAGGTGCAGTGTTTGAAATTCTGAAAGATGGAATAAAAATAGACACATTAACATCAGATAAAAATGGTAAAGCAACTTCGAAGAAACTGGAACCAGGAGATTACGTTTTAAAAGAAGTCCAGGCTCCAGAAGGATATAATTTATCTGATAAGGGAATTGAATTTACGATTTCTAATGAGAAAGTAGAAGTTATAAAGCTTCAAATTACCAATGAAAAAGAAACAGGAAAAGGTCCAGAGAAACCAGGTGGAGAGACAGAAACACCAGGTGGAGAGACAGAAACACCAGGTGGAGAGACAGAAACACCAGGTGGAGAGACAGAAACACCAGGTGGAGAGACAGAAACACCAGGTGGGGAAACAGGAACACCAGGTGAAGGAATAGAAAAGCCAGGTGAAGGAACAGAAAGCCCAGGCGAAGAAGTAGAAAAGCCTAACTTACCAGAAAAAGAACAAGGCGGTTCTAACAATCAAAAACTTCCAGCTACAGGGCATAATACGGATTACCTTCCATTTATAGGTGTAATTCTGGTGTTATTAGGAATACGTTTAAGATTTATGATTAAAAATAGCTAATAGGTTTATAAAAGGCATAAGAGAAATGTTATCTCTTATGCCTTTAAGTTTTTATAGAAGAAATAAGGTAAAACCTTCTGTATTGACCTTCAAACGCCCTTCAAGTAAACTAAAGAGAGTTTGCAAATGAAAAGGTGATAATGTTGTTAATTTCAATTAAAACGTTACAAGATGATCGTTTTTTACGTCCGCTACAAAATATTGGCGGTTTATTTTTTGAAGAGAGCACGATAGGGTTTGAGAAAGAAGAAGCAAATCTTATCGTTGATATACAGATAGAAGGTAATGTGACAGCATCGGCTCGTTTAACAGATGTTGCAACCGGAAATGTATATGAAGAAACATTCGCAAAAGATTTATCTGCTTTCACAGAAGAAAAAGAACGTATGAAGCAAGTGAAACATGTTGTTTCTTACGTATATCTTTCTGTACTTCAACAGCTAACTGGACTTGAACAGAGCTGGGGAATATTAACTGGGGTACGCCCAACGAAACTTCTTCACAAACTGCTTCAAAATGGTATGTCAAAAGAAGAAGCGCATAAAGAACTTCGTGAAAGTTATTTAATTCATGAAGAGAAAATTGAACTTCTTCAGCGTATTGTTGATTGCCAATTAGCGGTTGTTCCGGATTTATACCGTTTGAAAGAAGAAGTAAGTATTTACATCGGTATTCCGTTTTGTCCTACAAAATGTGCGTACTGTACGTTCCCGGCTTATGCAATTAACGGACGCCAAGGATCAGTTGATTCGTTCTTAGGCGGGTTACATTATGAAGTTCGTGAAATTGGTAAGTTTTTAAAAGAAAAAGGTGTTACAGTTACGACGATTTATTACGGCGGCGGTACACCGACGAGTATTACAGCAGAAGAGATGGATATGTTGTATGAAGAAATGTACCAAGCTTTCCCTGATGTGAAAGATGTACGTGAAGTAACAGTTGAGGCAGGTCGCCCAGATACGATCACACCAGCAAAGCTAGAAGTGTTAAATAAATGGAATATTGACCGTATTAGTATTAATCCGCAGTCATACCACCAAGAAACACTAAAAGCAATTGGACGTCATCACACTGTAGAAGAAACGATTGAGAAGTATCATTTAGCACGTGAAATGGGAATGAACAATATTAATATGGATTTAATTATTGGTCTTCCTGGTGAAGGATTAGACATCTTTAAGCATACGTTAGATGAAACAGAAAAGTTAATGCCAGAATCGTTAACAGTTCATACGTTATCATTTAAACGTGCTTCTGAAATGACGCAAAACAAACGTAAATATAAAGTAGCAGGTCGCGAAGAAATTACTGCGATGATGCATGAGGCGGAAGAGTGGACGAAGAACCATAATTACGTGCCATACTATTTATATCGTCAAAAAAATATTTTAGGTAACTTAGAAAACGTTGGGTATGCAATACCGACGCAAGAAAGTATCTACAATATTGTTATTATGGAAGAAGTACAATCGATTATCGGACTTGGTTGCGGGGCATCAAGTAAATTTGTTCACCCACAAACAGGAGCAATTACACACTTTGCGAATCCGAAAGATCCAAAATCATATAACGATGGCTTCGTGAAATATACAGAAGATAAACTGAAAATTTTAGAAGAGCTATTCGTGTAAGAAGAAGGGGGTTGTTCCGATTTGGAACAGCCTCTTTTTATATTGTCAGTTTTTGTCGGTAAGTCGATATATTCGAAAAATAGCTGATATAAATTGAGTTGCGTTCGATATATTCAAAAATCGCCGATATAATTTCATTTACCATCAAACGGTCCATTTGTAAAACTATGTCGATAATAATCAGAAAAATTAGTCATATTATTAGAGGACAATGTCTACTTATAGACGAAATGATAGATTTATGAAAGAGAAAAGGGGGAAATTGTTGGCATGTACATGACGATAGGGAGAATTTTTGATTTGACAGTTGGCAAGTATCCGAATAAAGAGGCGTTAGTAGAACCAGAAAAAAATATTCGTTGGACATATAAACAGTGGGATGAGCAAATAAATAAAACGGCGCAAGCTCTATTGAAAGAAGGAGTAAGAAAGGGAGATTGTGTATCTGTTTACCTATATAACTGTCGTGAATTTGTAAACGTTTACTTAGCCTGTGCGAAAATTGGCGCGATCTTCAATCCAATTAATTTCCGCTTAAAAGCAAAAGAATTATCGTATATCCTCCAAGATGCAGCCTCGAAAGTAGTTGTCTTTGAAAAAGCAGTCGAATCAACTGTTGCTATGATTGAACGAGATTTTCCAAATTCGTCTTTTTGGTACGTGGAAGACGATACACCTTCCTATGCGAGTTCTTACCATGAAAAAGTAAATGAAGCATCAGCTGAAAAATTAGATATTGTAGTCGATGAAATGGATTATTGTTCTATGCTTTATACGAGCGGTACGACTGGTCATCCAAAAGGTGTACTACATCGCCATCGTGATATGGCTGAGCATAGTATGATTTGTACGTATTTCATAAAATATAACAGGGATAGCGCCGGGCTTGTGGTAGCACCTTTATATCATTGCGGCGAGTTAAATGCTGGAATCATACCGCGCATTCAAGTTGGCGGAAAGAATGTTATTTTACATCATTTTGATACGGATAGAGTATTACATACCATTCAAGAAGAGAAGATTACGACGTTTTTTGCAGCACCGACGATGTGGAATATGTTACTGCAAAAAGATCTAACTAAGTATGATTTAACTTCAATGAAAATCGGTGTATACGGCGGGGCTGCAATGGCACCGGCGCTAGTGAAGGAATGTAAAGAGCGCCTTTATATTGATCTTGTTCAAATTTACGGAATGACAGAAATGGGACCAGTTGTTGCGTTTCTCGTAGAAGAGGATCAAATTACGAAAGCTGGTTCAGCAGGAACACCGTGCTTTAGCCATGAAATTCGAATTGTGAAACCGAACGAAGATGGACCAGCAGAGCCAGATGATACGTTGCCTCCTTATGAAGTAGGGGAAATTATTTTGCGCGGTCCAACTATGATGGCTGGTTATCATAACCGAGAAGAAGCAAATGCAAAATCGATGTATAAAGGCTGGTATCATTCTGGTGATTTAGGCTACTTCGATAAAGACGGTTATTTATTCGTTGCAGATCGCGTTGACGATATGGTAATTAGCGGTGGCGTAAATATTTATCCTCGCGAAATTGAAGATTTCCTTCATAGTCACCCTGGTGTATTAGATGTTGCAGTACTTGGTGAGCCAGATGAACTGTGGGGAGAGCGTGTCGTTGCGGTCGTTGTAAAGAAAGATGAAAATATTTCAGAAGTCGATTTAGAAACGTATTGTAAAGAAAGTGATGAATTAGCAGATTATAAACGTCCGCGTCATTACTTATTTGTAGATGAACTTCCTCGTAATGCGAGCGGAAAATTACAAAAATTTGTGTTGAGAGAGTCGTTGAAAGGCGCGAAAAAATAGGGAGCTATCTTTACAAATAAGATTATCTTTTTTAATAAGGAAATAGTGTCAAGCTCTTGTGTTTTTAGTTTGAGAACGGGCTGTATATAAAAAGTGGAGACTATGTGTCCCCGCTTTTTATTATTCTTGTACGCATATAAGTTTGTTGATGAAAGATTTAATTTATACCTTTTAAAATCACATGTTTTATTTTTTTGCGAAATCGGGTGATTAGCGTAATGATAATAATACCGAAGATAATTTTCCAAATGTGTTGTTCAAGTACGATGAATATATCTTCTAAGTTTTCCCCTAACCAGTAACCACCGATTAGGAAGAAGGATACCCAAAATAGGGCACCTGAATAAATTGTCATCGCAAAGCGGCGAAACGGTAAGTTGATAATTCCTGCAAAGTATCCTGTAAAGTGGCGGACGCCTGGAATGAAAAAGGCGATAAAGATTAGAAAATATCCGTATTTATCAAACCACATTTTCGTTAAATTAATTTTTCGTTCTGTTAAAAATACATATTTCCCGTATTTCTGAATGAAAGGCATGCCAAGTTTATTTCCTAAAAAGTATTGGAATGTCATACCTACACTTGTCCCAATAAAGGATAAAATAATTAAAATTGGTAAACTCAAATCACCTTGATGTGATAAAAATCCTGCATAGGCTAATGTTGGCTCTCCTGGAAACGGAAGAGCAATATATTCTAAAAGTAATCCAATAAGTACTACATAATACCCATATTGCTGAAATAATTCTTGAATCCATTCCATGTTGTGCGCTCCTTTTTAAATTGAAGTTGTTACACATCTTCCTCTTTTTCACGCTAATCGAACTGAAACAATAGTAGTAGAAGAGTTTGGCTGGAGGATTTAAGCTAGTATGACTTTTTGACAACCACTCGCGAGTGATATCATACTTAATATAGCTCTTTGCTAAGTAGCAAAGAGCATCGAAGTGTAAATGTTACTATTAGTTAAAGTCATAGCGGTATAAAAATATGTTGAAATCTTCTTCTTTTGGTCCAAAATTCACTGCTTTTTCTTGTATACGTTGGAAGTTTTGTCTGTCATAAAATTCATAGTTGCATTCATTATCTGTATATAAATATAAAGATGTCACTTCTTCTTTTGTCATGTATTGGAATAAGTGATTTAATAAAGATTTCCCAACTCCAAGACCTCTAGATTCTTCGGATACGATGAATAATTGTATACAGCCTTGAAAATGATCTTCTTTTCCTTGAATTAGTTCTTTATATGTTTTTTGAACTTTTATAAATGCTTTTAAAAACTCTCTATTCTCTTTATTCGTCATGAATAGTTTCAGCGTGTTAAAGGCAAAGCTAACAGTATTATGGAATCTCTTTAAACGGTTTTTATCTTTTTCGGAATCGCCTAAAATGACACCGATAATTTTATTATCGTTTTCAGCTACCTTACTAAAGGAGCTTCCTAAAATGCAACTGTGTAGGTAGAAGTTTAATATTGAATTTAAAAATTTTTTATCTGTAATGAATTCATTAAATCCAAATGCCTCACCAATTAAATGTTTTATAGGCTCATAGTCTTCTTTGACAAGATTTCTATATTTTACTGTGTTCATAATCGTATACTCCCTTTATTAATGTAAATGACTTATTATAAATAGTAATGTCTCCTCTAAGGGGAGAGTCAATAGTTGCATGCGAAAAAATAAAAAGGAAGAGATTCAGGTGAAAACATTATTTTCTATTGGAGAAGTTGCAAAAATAAAGGATATTACGATAAAAGCGTTAAGGTACTATCATAAGATGGGGATTCTTATTCCAAAACATGTTGATGAATCAACAGGATATAGATATTATTCTATAGATCAATTCATTCACATTGATATTATAAAAAGCTGTAGAGAGTTGAATACCAGTATAGTAGAACTTCAAGAGATTTTTAAGGAATGTGATATGGATAAATTGTTGCAATTTTTACAATTAAAGAGGGCGGAAGCGGAAGAGCATATAAAGAAAATGAAAGAGGTAATTGAAACGATTGATGGGTTAAATGAGAAAGTAGGGAGTTCACAGGAAATATTAAAAGGTGATGAAGTGTGTATTCAGTTCTTTGAGCAGCGGAATGTGATTGTAGCGCCATGCAAAGAAGTGGGGAGTTTACAAGAGTTACTGTATTATTCTAATTTAGAGAAAATCATTCAAGAGTATGAAGATAAGATGTCAATGGAAATGGGTATTCTATATAATGTCAATGAAAAGTGGGATGTAGAACCAAAGTATGTTTTTAATAAAGTACAAGATCATGTACATATGGAAGAGATGCCAAATATAAAAGTATTACCGGGCGGGAAATATGTAACATTAGCGTATAGTAAAGAAAATGAAGAAGAACGCCGAAATACGCTAATTAAATATACAAAAGAAAATAATATAGAAGTGGAGAGTTTTATTGAAGTAGAGTTAGTTAATGATTTTTTTAATACGGAGTCTTATAGTTGTCAAATTCAAATTTTTATAGGGGATAGTGAAAATAAGAAATTTTGATTCTATAATTTTATGGATGGGACTGTCCAAAAAGCTTAATTTCAAAATGGATTTATGTTCTTATTGGGTTAAATTGCAACAGTGCATGAAATTATATCGAACGCAACCCTACATATATCGACGTTTCGACAAAGGATATCGGCTTAACTACAAAATAAGACAATGATAGCCTACCTATTAATAAAAAGAGGGCCATCCCCAAAAAAACTGGGACGGCCCTCTTTAGTAGTAAGGAACGTATTATTTGCGTGAGAAACCTTCTTCATCAAGGTATTCCGCAGCTTCTGGATAAGAGTTGAATGTACCGTCTAAGTTTACGCCAGCGTAAACGTTCCACATGTCATCCTCTTGAATAAGAGTTAGGATATGTCCGTCTTCGTTACGCCATTCTTCTTCGGCAGCAGGTTCCATTGGTGCTACAATTTCCTCTTGCTCCTGTGATAGACGTTCAATTACTTTTTCAATTAATGAACGCAGTTCTTCTTCTGAAAACTCGCGGATGTTAATCATGCCTTTATCATCTGTTCTATAACCTTTAATGAAGTTTGCATATACAAATCCGTTTCCATTTGGGTGTAAATGATATACAACGTTCTTTTTATCTAAACGACTTTCTTCAAAGTGAAAGTTTACGCGTTTTAATGATACGTTCTTTCTTTCTAATTCCGGGAAAGATTCAATAATCGATAATTTTTCTTCAAAAGTTAGCATAGTGCCTCCAAGTATATAGTAAAAGATTTAATTTGTTCATTATAGCATAGTCAAGTTTGTTTCCAAAGGTAGATTCGTCATATTGCTGTTTTTTAGTTTGACTTGGGAAGGCTATTTGTAAATGTAGACGCTTACTTCACGAGACTGTAAAGAGTTTTTTATAAATACGCTAACGAATGATTTGTTTTAGATGTACAATGGAACGTGGACTTTATAAGAAGGTGGTTATTTATATGTTTCAAAAAATAGCAAAGGAATGTTTAGCAGGGTTTACTGTTGCGATTGTTGCTTTGCCGCTAGCGATTGCATTTGGTATTGCTGCAACGGGAACGTCTGAGGGAGCACTTGTCGGATTGTATGGTGCAATTTTTGCAGGTTTGTTTGCGGCGTTATTTGGCGGTACACCGGGGCAAGTAACGGGTCCTACTGGGCCGATTACAGTTATTGCAACGGGCGTTATTGCAACTCACGGATTAGAAGCAAGTTTTATTGCATTTATGATGGCGGGGTTATTTCAAATTTTATTTGGTGTATGTAAGCTCGGCTCTTACGTTCGTTACATTCCGTATCCTGTTGTTTCAGGGTTTATGAATGGGATTGCACTGATTATTATTTTAGGTGAAATGAAGCACGTACAAAATAGCTTTCTGCTTGTGTTATTAACGATCATTGTAATGATTGTTTCTGGAAAATGGATTAAGGCCATTCCATCAAGTTTAGTAGCATTAGTGGGTGTTACAGTAACGTTGCCGTTATTTTCTTCTATGCTACAAGGAATTACGGTAAACTTACCAGTTGTAGGAACTCTTTCTTTAAATAAGATGATTGAAAAAATAGGTGCAATTCCAGAGGCGATGCCATCTCTTCACGTACCGAATTTAGACGCAAATGGCATGTTAGCACTTGTATTACCAGCACTTAGTATTGCTTTACTAGGATCAATTGACTCGTTATTAACGTCTGTCGTAATGGATAATGTGACGGGGACACGTCATAAAAGTAATAAAGAGTTAATCGGACAAGGTATTGGCAATATTGCGAGTGGTTTGTTCGGTGGATTAGCAGGAGCAGGTGCAACTGTTAGATCTATCGTCAATATAAGAAGCGGGGGGAAGACGGCACTGTCGGCTTGTATGCATAGTGTCATATTATTTATTTTCATTATGGGACTCGGTTCAGTGGTACAATATATTCCGCTTGCTGTATTATCAGGTATTTTAATTTTAACTGGCATCGGGATGTTTGATTGGGAAAGCATGAAGAAAGCACATGTAGCGCCAAGAGGTGATGTGATTGTTATGTTCGTGACGATGGTTGTGACAGTGAAATTCGATTTAATGGTTGCTGTTGCGTTTGGCATTATTCTTTCCTTCATTATATACATGGTGAAGTGTAAAGAACGTAAAGCTTCTATTATAAAAGAAAAAGAAGCGACGTATACGATTCAGGGACCACTTTCATTTCTATCAGTAGATCGTATTTTTGCTTCTTTACAAGATGTGAAGTCACCAGTTAGTTTGCGTATGAAAGATGTACGTTATATGGATGTATCAGGAGCTATGGCGTTATTAAACTTTGTTGAGCAATCGGATAAAGCAGGAGTGCGTGTGACACTTGAACATGTACATCCGCATGTTAAAAAGACGATAGTAATGATGGCGAATGATGAGCAAAAAGAGAAACTGCAGTTTTTAAAAGTTAAGGCAATATAACAATAAGAACCTTCACATGAATTGCGTTATAGAGTGTGAAGGTTCTTATTATTTGTATATGTGCTTACTATGTATAAAATCATTATATCTAAATGTTATACGTTTGTTGACAATTGATTTTCTACACAGTATAGTAACATCTTAGATTAGCAATGTGCTATTATAAGAAGGTATATGAATTTTGAGATTCCTTTATATTCAGAAGGAAGAGCTTTAAGCTGGAGGGAATATTTGATGTACAAACAGTTACCACATGGAGTGAAGATCGGGATTACACGATCAATTGTTGTTTCTTTTGAGAGATATATGAAAGAAATTGAATGGAATGAAGAAAAATTTGATATGCAGCAATTTGTTGAACAGTGGAAACAATATTTATACACAAAATCAACTTGGATTAATAAAGTAGATGACGAGTTGAAAGGACATCCAGATTTCCATCAAGCATTAGCGATGAAAGTAAATGAAAAAATTAATGAGCTTATTAGTGAGCAGCCGAGCGAAGAACAATTAGAGCTGTTAAACAAGAGCGAAGTAAAGCATGTAGATGAAATGTGTAAACTAGAAGCTGAGTATCATATTGAACGTTTATTAGTAACGAAGTAGATTTTACATAAAAAATAGAGCCTATCCTAAAGGTGTGATGACCATCTTTTAGGATAGGCTTTTTTGTATATTAGTCTTGTGGTACAAATGCTTTCCAGCTAGATAAATCCATATTTTGTTTCAAGATGGATGAAGCAGGGAAAACAAATGACCACGGTTTTGTAGTATTCGCTTTAATTTCAAGATTCGGTAACGTGAAAGCACCTTTAACAACGACTTCTCCAGAAGCATCTTCAATATGAAGAGGAAGTTGTTCTAGTTGAATGTTATCTTTACAGCCGTTACGAATTAGAAGTGTTGTATGTAAATCACCGTTCTCTTTCAGTGCGGCTTGTAAACCTAGGAAGTTAATTTCACCTTCATTTGGAGGTGTTAAATTGTCTACAAAATTACGTAAAGCATCTTTGCTTGCTTCAGGTAACTGAGATTCCCAAGATGGATCTAAATCTAGTTGATGCTTACTTTCAAGTTCGAAAGCTAATTCCCAATCTGATTGAGATAGTTCAGCTTCCGTTATTGTTTCTTGCTCAAATGTAAATACGAAAGGCATATTCACGTTTTCAGGAATATCGCCAAGTGCAGATAGGTTAAATGTTTTACGTGCGCACAGCTTTTTATCTTTGTTTAATAGAAGTAATGTAACTTCTTCGAAAGAAATTGGTTTTGGGACACTGCTGCGAATGAATGCAGCTACATCGTATGCGCCATCACGTTTTTCAATTTCAATTCCTGATAAAGAAATTTGATATTCTTGTAAACGTGGTAATTCTTTATGTAAAAATTGATAAATGTATTTTTGTTCTTGTGCTACGTTACCCCAGCTAGGATGGAAGTAAAGAACTGGCTTTACCGTTTTATTTTGAGAAGTAGTTTCTTCTTGTCCAAATAATTGATTACTAGAAACAGTAGTATCTTTTCCTTTTTTCTTTGCCTTTTTCAGGAATGATAACATAAATTTTCACCTCATGATTGTACGTTTTCTGGAACTGCTAAATGTCTCGCGATATATCGGCACATTTCTTTTTCAAAATTACCGTAAGTGTATAAGAAAATATCCAAACCTTCTTTTTGGTAAAGGCGAGTTGGATCTTCTTGTTGATATTGTCTTAAGCCAATACCTTCTTTCAAGTGAGTCATTGCATCTAAGTGATTTACCCAGTTTTGATCTAGGAAGTGTAAACCAACGTAGCGCAGTGATTGTTGTAAATCCACATGGTCATTTAATTCTTGTACACGTTCGATATAACTAGAAATTGTATCTTTTAAAACGATTTGTAAATCCTCAGGCGAATGTACGTCGTTCGCAGATAATGGCGGCAAAGTTTCAACCGCTAAAACTTCTTTAATAGATGCTGTTAAACTAGTGAAATCCCATTCTTCAGGAAGCATTCCTTCGAAAAGGTGCTGCTTAGCAATTGCATCCACAGAGTGTTCAATCATTGGAATAACAAGTTCTATCATATTTGTTTCTTCTTTTAGAAGGTTGTTACGTAGTGTGTATATAACATTACGTTGATCATTAATTACGTCATCTAATTTTAAATTATATTCACGCATTGAGAAATGACCACCTTCACAAATTAATTGTGTACGGTTAATGAAATCATGAACTTTAGATGTATTAATAAGTCCCGTTTTGTCAGGTTTCAGTGATTTTTCCAACTTTTCTACTTCTTCGTGAGCAAAGCGCTTTAGCATCTCATCTTCTAAAGATAGGAAAAATTGAGAGCTTCCCGGATCACCTTGGCGACCAGCTCGTCCTTTAAGCTGGTTATCAACGCGGCGAGATTCATGACGTTCTGTTCCAATTACATGTAATCCACCAAGGGCGTGGACACCTTCTCCTAGTAAAATATCAGTACCTCGGCCTGCCATATTTGTAGCGATTGTAATTTGACCTTTTTGCCCAGCAGTTGCAATTAAGTCTGCTTCTTGCTCTGCACTTTTAGCGTTTAATAATTGATACTTTATGTTTGCTTCATCTAAATAACGAGCAACAGTTTCAGATTGCAAGATAGACATCGTCCCAATTAAAATAGGGCGCCCTTGCTTATGCTGTTTTAGAACTTCTTCACGCACAGCTTTATATTTATCATCAGCTGTTACATATACTACGTCATTTTTATCTTCACGAAGAATAGGACGGTTCGTTGGAATTGGAATAACTTCCATATTATATACACGGTTGAATTCTTTTTCTTCCGTTTTTGCGGTACCTGTCATACCTGATAATGCCGGATACATACGGAAGAAGTTTTGAATTGTAATAGAAGCTTGTGTTTGGTTTTCTTCTGTAATTTCTAAACCTTCTTTTGCTTCTAGTGCTTGATGTAAGCCGTCACTTAAAGAGCGACCATCCATAACACGTCCTGTGAAAATATCTACAAGTAGTATTTTTTCATCATGCACAATATAGTCAACGTCAAGCTGGAAAGCGACATTGGCACGTAATGATTGAATCATATAATGGTATAGAGTTTGATGCTCTAAATCATATAAGTTATCGATGTCAAATAAATCTTCTATTTTTGTAATACCGTCTTCTGTAAAACTAGCTGATTTCGATTCTGCATCATATGTATAGTGAAGGGTATCTTGGAATGATTTAATAACTTTTGCACATAAATAATGCAAATCAGAGCTACCTGATTTCTTCCCAGCAATGATAAGTGGCGTTTTCGCCTCATCAATTAAAACGCTATCAATCTCATCGATAATAGCAAAGTGATAGGGGCGCTGAACTTGATCATTTTGTGAAGCAGCCATATTATCGCGAAGATAGTCAAAGCCAAACTCTGTTCCAATACCGTATGTAATATCAGCTTTGTACGCAAGTTTCTTTTCAGAAGGATCGATTTGAGGAATATTTAATCCAACTTGTAAGCCTAGAAATTCATGAACTTGGCCAATTAACTCTTTATCACGCTTCGCTAAGTAATCGTTTACAGTAATAACATGAACGCCTTTTCCTTCAAGGGCACGTACATATGTTGGGAGAGAGGAGACTAATGTTTTTCCTTCACCAGTTGGCATCTCCGCAATATTACCTTCTAGTAATACAAGTCCTCCGATTAACTGTACATCGTAATGGCGTAATCCAAGCACGCGTTTTGCGGCTTCGCGTACAACAGCGAATGCTTCTACTTTTATGTCATCAACTGTTTTACCATCCTTAAGCATACTTTTGAATGTGACAGTTTTGTGACGTAATTCTTCGTCAGGTAAATCAGCCATTTGTTTTTCCAAATCATTAATATCTTGAACGAGTTGTTCATATTTTTTTAGCTTTCTTTTTTGAGAATCTCCTAACAATTTCTTTACCGAATTCAGCATGTTGTAAACACTCCTCTTACTGACAATAGCTACATTATAGCACATGTTTATCTTGAACAAGTAGAAGTAGTAAATTGAAGAAAATACTGGATAAAAAAACATATATATGGCACATATTATATTTAAAACATAAAAAGAAAGAGAGTATTCAATATATAAGAAATTTGGTATGATAACTAAATGAGATAAAGTGATGATTCTCAAGATGAATGAATAATATGGATTTAATATTTTATGTAGATTATATATTGAAAGAAAAGAGATAGAAGATGAATAAAAAGTTTGTAAAAGGCGCTGCGATTTTAACCGTTACAACGTTTATATCGAAAGTAGTGGGGAGTTTTTTTCAAATTCCATTGCAAAATATAGCAGGGGATGAAGTACTTGGAATTTTTCGCCTTGTTTTTCCTGTATATATGATAGCCTTAACTTTATCAGTAGCGGGAGTCCCGCTAGCAATATCCCAGTTAATAGCTGATCTTCATGAAAAGAATGATCGTGACGGAATAGCTAAATTGTTTACGTCCGCATCTATTATCGGTGTTATATTTGGGGTGCTCGGATTTTTAATTATTATCATTGGATCGAGTGGCATTGCAAATATGCTTGGTGGGCAAGAGACGAGGCTAGCATTAATTGTTACTTCGTTTGCTTTATTAATCGCACCGTATATGGCAGTGTACCGTGGATATTTCCAAGGGTTCGGAGATATGATACCTACTGGTGTATCACAAGTAATTGAACAGTTGATACGCGTATTCTTTATGCTAACAATAGCCTATATATTTGTATATTGGAATAAAGGTAGTGATATCATAACAGGCGGAGCAATGATTGGTTCTTGTTTTGGTGTTATTACGTCACTCATATATTTGCGAATGAAATATGTGAAAAGCACGTATCGCTATAAGAGCGAAACATATTCATTACAAGATTTTAAGACAAATGCGAAAAACATACTTCGTGTTTCAATTCCAATTGCAATCGGAGCGTTATCGATGCCTGTTTTAAATTTAGTTGATTCTGTAACAATTCCACATGTGCTACATGAATCTTCTACAACTATTCAGGAACAATTTGGTATATATAGCCGTGGTTTTGCATTTACGCAATTAATTGTTGTATTTGCAAGTGCGATAGTATTTCCGTTAATTCCATTATTAACAGCTGCTTTAACAAAAAAAGATATAGCTTTAGCTAAACTGACAGTAAAACGTACAAATGAATTTGCGCACGTTTTAACAATGCCGATAACGATATGGCTTATGGCGCTTGCAGTACCGCTTAATGTTGCATTATTTACAGATACAAAAGGAAGTGGCATGTTAGCTATTTTAATTGGTAGCTCGTATTTCACATCACTTATGGTATTATCAATAGGAATCTTGCAAGGGATTAATCGTTCGATGCAAGCAGCATGGATTGTCATCGGTGTAAGTTTTGTAAAAATTGTATTAAATATAGCGCTAGTAAACCAATTCGGTATAAATGGAGCAGCGTATAGTACTCTAATTATTTATATAATGATTTGTATCGCAAATCATATTTATATTAGAAAAGATCTTTCCTATCCAATAGCTATAGGGAAATTTTTGGCTGTGATTGGAGTATCTAGTATTTTAGGTATAGCATTATACTTTGGGTCTACATTAATCAATGTGACAGATTCCAGGATTTTAGCAATGATATATAGTGCTGTAGCGCTAAGTATAGCTTCAGTGTTATATGGCATATGTGCATTGAAACTAAACTGGATATCGAAAGAACAAATTCCATTTTTACGTAAATAAAATCGTTGATTATAGAAAATGAACAATATTATACATGGGTATGACTTGTTAGATGTTTGTGAAAGAAATCAATTTGAAGTTATCAAACCTTTCTCGGCAAGGAATGGATAACAATTTGTTTAATTACAAAAAGAGTTGATTGCGAAATGTTGGAGGAGATTAAGAGTGCGGTTAGTTTTATCAGGATATTATGGTTTTTATAATGTTGGGGACGAAGCAATTTTGCAATCAATTATTAAAGCGCTACATGAAGAGGATCCTACTCTTGAGCTTGTTGTACTTTCAAATGACCCCGACTATACAAGAAAAATGTACGGTGTAGAAGCAGTAAACCGATGGGATATAAGAGCGATTTACCGAGAAATAAAGAGAAGTAATGGTTTAATTAGCGGAGGCGGAAGTCTCTTACAAGATAAGACGAGTATTAAGAGTATTTTATACTATACGGGTATTATGCGGCTTGCCCGTTTTTTGAAAAAGCCGTATTATATTTACGCCCAAGGAATCGGACCTATTACGAAGAAGCAAAATCGTTTATTAGTGAAATGGCATGTATCAAAGGCTGAATATATATCAGTACGTGATGAAGACTCTTTTTTGTACTTAAAAGAAATTGGTATTAAGAAAGACATCGAACTTGTTCCAGATCCAGTATTAGCTTGTCAGCCAGAAGAAAAGAAATCCGATTGGCTTCAAAAACATGCGCTGCAAGGAAAGGTCGTTGCGGTTAGTGTAAGGTACTGGGATGCAAAAGAAGATTATATGAAGAAGTTAGCAGATACGCTGAAAAAGCTTAAGCAAGAGGGATACCATATTTTATTTGTACCGATGCATGGACCATTTGATCAAAATGCATCAAGGGATATCATTAATTTGATGGGAGAAGAAGCGCACATGCTCCCTTATAAAATGGATATTCATGAGAAAATCTCTATTTTATCAGAATGCTCTCTTTTAATAGGAATGAGACTGCATGCTCTTATATTATCGGCAGTTGCAAACACGCCTATGATTGGAATTTCATATGATCCAAAGATCGATTCGTTTTTACAACAAGTAAATCAGCCGATTATTGGGAATGTGGATGGAGACTGGACGACAGCAACATTACATAGTATGGCGATTAAACAATTAGAGCAGACAGAATATGTACAGGAAACGTTAGGACAAAGGGTAGAGGAATTGCGAGAGCAAATTTCCATAGCGTCCAAATATATTATTAATGACTTACATGCAAAAGAGTCTATAAAAAGAGGAATGGAATAGAGGCCATTCCTCTTTTTATTCAATAATTGAGTAGAAAAAAGAACAGGGATCACCTGTTCTTTTTTGCTATGTAAGTAAGAATTCGAAAGAGAAGCGTATGAAAGAAAAAATAAAATGCCGACAAAAAATACAAAAATGTAGAATAATGTCGAAAAAAATAACAGATTAAAGGTTTGGTTGTTCCGGAATAGGCATGTTTTTATCTTAAAATCTTAACATTAGCATATAAAGAATATTGGTATAAAGCGTTTTATATAAAAGTACTTGGATAATGAAGTGGGTTTTGTTCAAAAAAATAAATTTAAGAATAATGCCGAAAGTTATAAAAACGTCGTGTCGATTAACGTCGTAATATCTTTATAATTAGATATTGAAATTGCAAACGTTTTTCTGCTATAGTTGTAAATGGTTATACAAATATTGCTCAAATGTAGTTCTGACGAATTGTTTCGTACATTTAAAATATTCTGATTTTATAATCGGGTTATTTGAATTAAAAGTCGAAAAAAGTGAACGTTAGAATTACGCAAATTCACTTTTTTGTCGAATTTAAGGATTTAAATTCGGGTAAAAACGGTGTAATATGTTTATTATTCTATATTATGGAATCATTTCTATATGTAGGATATTAACTACATTTATATTTACTAGTTTCAACATTAAATAGAATATCTATTTAAAACATTATGGAACTAGTATTACATTCCTGAAGGAGGAAATATATAAAATGGCAAAGACTAACTCTTACAAAAAATTAATCGCTGGTACAATGACAGCAGCAATGGTAGCAGGTGTTGTATCTCCAGTAGCAGCAGCAGGTAAATCATTCCCAGACGTTGAACCTGGTTCTTGGAGTGCAGAGTACATTGATTATTTAGTAGCAAAAAAAGCAATCGAAGGTAAACCAGACGGAACATTCGCTCCAGCTGAAGCAATTGACCGTGCTTCTGCTGCGAAAATTATGGCAATTACATTAGGTTTAGAAGTTAAAGAGGGTGCAAAACCATCTTTCAAAGATGCTCAAGATTCATGGGCTGCTAAATATATCGCAGCTGTTGAACAAGCTGGTGTGGTTCAAGGGGATGAATCTGGTAAGTTTAATCCAAACAACCAAATTGACCGTGCTTCTATGGCAACAATGATCGTAAAAGCATACAAATTAGAAAGTAAAGTAAGCGGAGAATTAGAAACTAAATTCCCTGATTTAGACAAACACTGGGGTAAAAAAGCTGCTAACATCCTAGTTGCTTTAGATATCACTAATGGTACTGGAAATGGTTGGGAGCCAGATAAATCTGTGACTCGTGCAGAAGCTGCTAAATTCATTGCTAAGACTGACAAAGATTTCGGTAAAGAAGCAGTAACAGTTGAATCTGCTAAAGCAGTTACAACTCAAAAAGTAGAAGTACAAGTTACAAAACGCGGTGGTTTAACAGTTTCTAACACTGGTATTATTACAGTGAAAAACCTTGATACACCAGCTTCTGCAATTAAAAACACTGTATTTGCGGTAGATGCAGATAAAAACGGTGTAGTATACGGTAATAAACTTACTGGAAAAGACTTTAAGCTAAACAGCCAAAACTTAGTTGTTGGTGAAAAAGCACAAATTCATAACGTAGTTGCTACAATTGCTGGAGAAGATAAAGTTGTTGATCCAAACTCAATCAGCATTAAATCTTCAAACCACGGTATTATTTCTGTAGTAAACAACTATATTACTGCTGAGGCTGCTGGTGAAGCTACACTTACTATTAAAGTAGGCGATGTAACGAAAGACGTTAAATTTAAAGTAACTACTGATTCTCGTACATTAAAATCAGTAAAAGCTAACCCAGACAAATTACAAGTTGTTCAAAATAAAACATTACCTGTTACATTCGTAACAACTGACCAATATGGCGATCCATTTGGTGCTAACACAGCTGCAATTAAAGAAGTTCTTCCGAAAACTGGTGTAGTTGCAGAAGGTGGATTAGATGTAGTAACGACTGATGCTGGTTCAATTGGTACAAAAACTGTTGGTATTACAGGTAACGAAGTTGGCGAAGGTACAGTTCACTTCCAAAACGGTAACGGCGATACTTTAGGTTCATTATATGTGAACGTAACAGAAGGTAACGTTGCATTCAAAAACTTCGAGCTTGTATCTAAAGTAGGTCAATATGGCCAATCACCTGATACAAAACTTGACCTAAATGTTTCTAACACAGTTGCATATCAATTATCTAAGTACACTTCAGATCGCGTATATTCTGATCCTGAAAACTTAGAAGGTTATGTAGTTGAATCTAAAAATCCAGCTGTAGCTGAAGCTAAAATTGTTGGAAATAAAGTTGTTGTTAAAGGTTTAAAACCAGGTAAAGTTGATATCCACTTAACGAAAAATGGTGCAACTGCTGGTAAAGCGACAATCGAAATCGTTCAAGAGAAAATCGCTATTAAATCTGTAAACTTCAAACCAGTTCAAACAGAAAACTTCGTTGAGAAGAAAATTAACATCGGTACTGTGTTAGAACTTGAAGGCAGTAACCTTGATGATATCGTTAAAGGTATTAACTTAACGAAAGAAACACAACATAAAGTACGTGTTGTAAAATCTGGTGACAACCAAGGTAAACTTTATCTTGATACAAATGGTAATGCTCACTTCGATTTATTCGATCAAGACCTTGGTCATGTAACAGTATCTCAAACAAGTGATTCTGTACTTCCAAACTTCAATCCAGACATTTACAATACTTTAACTACTAAGTACACTGACAAAGGTACATTAGTATTCAAAGTATTAGGTGAGAAAGATGTTCTAACAAGCGAAATTGGTTCACAAGCTGTACACGTGAACGTGCTTAACAACCCAAATCTATAAGTTGATTATAGATAGAGTGAAAAATCAGTGGGGATTTATCCCCACTGATTTTTTTTCGTAAATATCGAAAAGAAGCCTCTTGTAATTTTTACAAGAGGCTTCTTTTATTGTTTAACCTTAAACATATCCCCACTCAAATTCGAATCACTATACACGAACAATACCATGTTAATATTGTTGTCTTTAATGTATTGATATACATCCTTTTCGTGATAGTGACGTAGATCGAGGATGGATGTATGCTTAAAGCTTTGTGCTAAATGTGGCACGATTGCGTTTGCGAATGAGTCTTTTAGGACTAAGGCGCGTACTTCATTTGGTGCATTGTTATTTTCGATGACGATTTCTGGATAGTCATTTGCATAATAACCTGCGTATGATGTTGTATCATTTTGTTTTTCTACGCCGTATAGTTCATCTAATGTGCGATATACTGTGCCATTTACATCTTTTGCGGCTACGCTCGTAAAGTTGAAACCGTCTTTCGGTGTGTAGTAGCATAGTTTTTCTCCAGTCGCATCGATCAGTTGGTAAAGCTGGTTGTTAAAGCTTCCGACTAGATGTGTATTTGGAGCACACGTACGAGTGTAATCTTCTTTTTTTATTTCTTTTCCTTTATATATAGAAGATTGTTGCGCGATTGTGTTCATTATATATTGATAGCCTAAGAAGGCACCATCCATATTCCAGTGATGGTCTGTTTTAAAGTACATACTTTGTATTTCTTCATTTGTATAGTTTTTCTTAAAATAATCCATGAGTTTAATTGGCTTTACGTCCGCAGGAAGTTTATTTAGAAAGTAATTTAAATTTTCCTGTGCATATGTGTGAATATGAGAAGGTAATTTAAATGATAAAGCATTCGTTTTGGACGGTGGTAAAGCAAAGTAAAACTCAATATTTTGTTCTTTTAAAAACTGAGATAAGTCGTTTACAGCTGGCATAGCTTGGTCAATCTCATTATATTTTGTAGCCCAAGCAGGGTTTTTTAGAAGCCATTTATCATCTGTTAGAATAATATCGTTAATGAGAGACTTGCCCATTTTAATTTGGGTAAGTGTATAGTTTTTTATGAGATCATCTCTTCCGATTAATTGATCGTTTGTATATGTCTCAAAGTCTTTAAAGAAACTACCATTTAAGGCAACTTCTTTTGTAAGAGCTGGTTTTTGAGCGAGCGGACGATTTTCAACGGGCGAAACTGCTCGGTCAGTTTTGAGAAGCGATAATATGCCAAATGAAAAGATAATGGTGAGAAAACCGATAAACAGGATGAGGTTCCCCAATTTTTTCATAATAACTTTTCCTTCCTACATAAAGTGAAACTTTAATCAGTGGGGGTCTTGTTCATCCACCACTGATTATCAGCCTTAACCAATCGGGCTTTTCCGGGCAGCCCACCCCCAACTTAACTTCTTTGCTTTCGCTGAATTTTGAGGTGGACAGCCCGGAAAATAGCGGGATAAGTTAAAACCTGAAATAAATAAATGGATTATATGTTGAGTTAATCAAGTACATAACCGAAATCATAAATAATGTTAGTAATAATATAGGACGTACAAATTGCATCGTGAACATATACGTTTTTGGCTCAAGTTCTAGTATGTTTTTAATTCGTTTTAAAATTGGTGTCGCTGCGATAAAGGCAATGATAAATATGACAATGTATTCATGTATATATAGCATTGTGTTGTCATCGATGAAAGATTGCCTCCCTATGCCAAACATCGCTTTTAAATATTGGAACGAGTAGGCGAAGTTATCAGCTCGGAAGAAGACCCAACCGATCATAACGATTATTAATACGTATGCATGTTGCAGCGGTTTCCATAGTTTGTTTAATATTTTTTCGAATCCAGCTTTTTCAATCGAGATAATAAAGCCGTAATATAATCCCCAGGCGATAAATGTCCAGCTTGCCCCGTGCCATAAACCGGTTAATCCCCATACGATGAAGAGGTTACGGTAATTTGCTAGTTTGGATACACGGTTTCCGCCGAGCGGAATGTATATATAGTCGCGGAACCAAGAGCCTAGTGTAATATGCCATCTTCTCCAAAATTCTGAAATGGATTTCGAGATGTACGGATAATTGAAGTTTTTCGGGAAATCAAATCCGAACATTTTTCCAAGTCCAATTGCCATATCAGAGTATCCTGAGAAATCGAAATAGATTTGAAGTGTATAGGCGATAATACCAATCCAAGCCGTTCCAGCGCTCATTTCAGACGGTGGTAAGGCAAAGATTTTATCTGCGACAAATCCAACTTGATTGGCGATTAACATTTTTTTCGCTAACCCTAAAACGAAAATTTGGATACCTTCTGTAAATCGTTCAAAAGAATGGATGCGCGTTTTAATTTGATCAGCAACGATATTGTAACGAACGATTGGTCCGGCAATAAGCTGCGGGAAAATTGATATATATAGTGCTAAGTTAAGTGGATTCTTTTGAACTGCGCCATCTTTACGGTATATATCGATGACGTATGACATCGCTTGGAACGTATAGAATGAAATTCCAATCGGAAGTGGAATAGGTTCCACATGAATAGATAAATGCAAAGTTTGATTTAAAATGTCTGTGAAAAAGGAAATATATTTAAAATAAGAAAGTAATAAAATATTTCCGACCACAGCCATAATTAAAAATGTGACTTTCATATTTTTTCGTTTATCATAATGATGCACGAGTAGGCCGAAGCAGTAGTTTAAAAGAATAGAAAAGAGCATTAAGAGGACGAATCGAGGTTCTCCCCATGCATAGAAAATTAAACTAAATGCAAGTAATACGAAATTACGTAGCTCGGCACGCACTATAAAATAGAAAAATAATACGAGAGGTAAAAAGATAAATAAGAAAACAGAACTACTAAATACCAAAGGACTCTCCTCACTTTTTTCAAAATACATTTCGTGCAAAAAAAACCGACATATCTATTATATATTCTTTTATATAATAGTGCCTTTAATATTTTAGCATGTTAATAATTCAATTAAAATAATTATTCTATATAAATAGATTCTAATTTAATACATAAGAAAGGTGGGCAATTCAGTGTTTTTTTTAATGGAAAAGAAGGTATTTGAGTGATTTATGGGGATTATTAATTTTGAGATAAGAGAAGTGACATAACTAAGGAGGAGAATAGGGAGTAAATTCGGATTGTATGGCAAATTTATCGTGGAAGAAAGTAATCGAGATATATTAGCAGACATTTTGTTAGAGGTGAAGGAATCAATGCAGTCATTAGGGATACTTGTGAAGTGTATAGTGTAAGTACTTCTGATGATGAACCGAATGCTGTATATGTTTTTGAGGTATGGGATAGCGAAGATGCGCACCAGGCATCTTTAACTTTAGAGTCTACGCAAAATTTAATTAAACGAGCAAAACCACTTATTACTGGAGCAGAAAGAATTAGTACTTTGAATACTAGAGGCGGTAAGGGAGTGTTAGGACAAAAAAACGCTTAGAGAATTATTTCTCTAAGCGTTTTTTTATTCATTTATCCCGATGGTGGGGGATGAGCAAAAGCCCCACTGAATAAGGTTTCACGTTATTCCGCCTCTAAATCAACAATTAAGTAAGCGAGTATTACGACGAAGAAAATACTAACGGACGGCGCTGTTAATACGTGGCCGGACATAAAGCCGATTCCAAGTGATAGTACAACGGTGCTAGCTAATAGCATATATTTCACAGTTAATATTTTCTTAAAGTTTGTTATGATGCTGAGTAATAATTTAATACCGAAGTAAAGGAATGGTATGAAGTAAATAAGAGAACCGATGATTCCGAATGCAAAGAATATGTCATGGAAGTCCATTTCGATTAATTTAATTTTAACCGTATAGTTACCAGCATAGCCCATTCCGAATAATTTTTGTGATAGTGGTGCGTCTTTATAGTATTGTTTGTATACTTTTAAAAACTTATCGCGATCACTGTAAATTAAACTTTTGACCTCAGAGTCTGTTAGCTCACCTTTTGCATGTTTTTTCTCTGCGTCAGGATCTTCTTTAATTATTTTTCCTTCTTTTCTATCCTTTTCTTCTTGTACTGATTTTTTGTATTCGTATATTTGCATGTGGATGCCCATATTTTTTGCGATAGGAGTATGCGGTGTAAGGGCAATTAAACCTCCTAGTATAATAGCGGCAACAACTGTATTTACGAGATATGTGAATCCTTTTCCTTCTTTTTTGCGATGAACCATATATTCAATGAATGAGAATAAAAGTGCCACGCCAAGCGTTAGAACAATTGCACCATATCCTACTTTCGTTCCGACCATAATACTTGCATACATCGCGAGTATTGTTGGAATCCAGTAATAGATTTTCGAGAAAGAAGTTGTTTTATAAATCGAATATAACACTACGATTGGGAACATAATTGCAAAAATAGAACTTAAATCATTTCCAGCAAAGAACCAACCTCTTGAACCGATCTTTGAGTGAGGGTAGCTTGGGAAATCTGTACTAGTTTGCATTGCAACAATTAGTGTGATGCTTAAAATTAAAGTTGCATATAAGAAATATGTAATGATTTTATGAAATGTATATTCTTTATTTTTTAACTCTTTAAAGGCGATAATATATCCAAACAGTAGCACAATTGGATATATGCTCTTTAAAATAAATTTCACTTCTTCGCCAAATGAAATTGGAGATTTAATCATCATATTATTTGCAAGACCAATTGCTAGTACGATACCGAGTAGGCATAAATAGAGAATGTACTTTTTCGCTCCATGTTGATTTCTATGAAGAAGTAGATAACCTAATGCAAGAAGCATAAAGGCGAAACGGACTACGATTCCAACTGTTGCGCTCATGTGTAATACATAGATTGAAAAAGACGTTAATAAATCTAAAATTGGTTGAAACACAATGAATAGCAATAGGAAATGCGGGAAGTAGTTATCCGTTTGTTTCAACTTATTAACCATATATTCCTCCATTTCTTCATTCCTTTAGTTCAATACCCAAGAGATGGGGATAAAAGCCTTATTTACATAATAAGGCGAATGAATTTCAATATTTGTTTTTTTGCATCAAACTTAAGAATACACCATTTCATTGTAATGGTAAATAGATGAAAAGCATGGATAAACCGACTTTAATTTCTATATTTTTTAACGAAATTGTATGTTTTATACGGAGATATATACAAATTATGAGGTTATTAGACAGAAAATTAAGAAAAAAGAAGGATTTTTAACATGCTTTCTATAATTATATAAGTATAATCTTTATGTAGAAAAGAGGGGTATATATAATGGAAGTAACAAGTAAAACGGAATCTGTTGTTGTGAAATATGAAGGGCGCGTAGCAACGGTTATGGTTAATCGTCCAGAGGTTTTAAATGCATTAGATGAACCAACGTTAAAAGAGTTATTACAAAAGTTGAAAGAAGTGGCGGAAAGTTCTGTTCACGTTGTTGTGTTGTGTGGAAGTGGCCGTGGTTTTTCTGCGGGTGGAGATATTAAATCAATGCTTTCAAGTAATGATGAAAGTAAGTTTGAAGGCATCATGAATACAATTTCTGAAATCGTTGTGACGTTATATACGATGCCGAAGCTTGTTATTAGTGCAATTCATGGGCCGACTGCTGGACTTGGATTAAGTATTGCATTAACAGCTGATTATGTCATGGCAGATATATCATCAGTTATTGCGATGAACTTTATTGGAATCGCTTTAATTCCAGATGGTGGCGGCCATTTCTTCCTTCAAAAGCGCGTCGGTGAAAATATGACGAAGAAAATCATTTGGGAAGGGAAGAAATTATCAGCGACAGAAGCGCTAGATATCGGTTTAATTGACGAAGTAATCGGTGAGGATTTCCAAATGGCTGTGAAGCAAAAAATTAATGAATGGTTACACAAACCAATCAAGGCGATGATTCAAACGAAACAAATTTTATGTGAAGTAAATCGTTCTAATTTAGAACAAACGCTTCAGCTCGAAAAGCGTGGTCAATATGCGATGAGACAAACAGCGGACCATAAAGAAGGTATTGCTGCTTTTCTAGAAAAACGTTTACCAGCATTTAAAGGGGAATAAAGTGAAACTTTAATCCGTGGGGATTTGTTTATCCCCCGCGGATTATTAATTTTACTGCCCGTTAATTCGAGATAAAGGGAAGAAAGTGCTAACACATTTTAGTATAATTGTGTTAGCACTTTTTTTAGGAGTAATAAATGAAGAAAATTATCGGTGTTATCGTTATTATTTTACTTACATATTATGCTTTGCATAGTACACCATCTCTTGCGGTACGGACTGGATTATTCTTTGAGGGACATCCAACTGTTGCTTTCTCTGGTGAAGTGAAGAAAGAACGGGATGTGAAAAAAGAGGCGATTCCTGATGAGTACCAAACCTTATACGGCGATAAGAAAGAAGAACCAGAGCATTACTTCTTTCCGGTAGTAAAGGCGCACGGATCAGGAATTGATATGTTAAGTGCTTGTGTGAGAAAAGAGTGGTTTTTCTATAAAGCAGAGCTTGGGTGTTATTAAAAGTGGGAGGAAAAGTGATGTCAACTTATAACAGATTAGTAAGAGATCGTGTCCCAGAGAAAATTTTGATGTCTGGAAAAACATATACAGCACAAAAATTAACAGGACAAGCTTACATACAAGCGTTAGCGAAAATTGGTACAGAAGAAATTCGTGAATTTGCTTCGATGAAAGAGCGTGAACATGCGCTAGATTCACTTGCAGATGCACTTGAAATTATTATTTCATTAGCGCGTGCAGAAGGTGCAACAATGGGAGATATAGAGCTTATTCGTAAGAAAAAAGAAGAAGAGCGCGGCGGATTTACAAGAGGGATTTATTTGATGGACGTTTCGGAAGAGTAGTTTTATCCCGCTATTTGCGGGCAGTAAGACCCCCAACTCAAAATTCGGCGAATGCGAGGGAGTCGGGCTGCCCGTAAAAGCCCGATTGATGCGGGCTGATTAAAGTTTCACTTTATAGAAAAAGCACAGTGTTAATGGAGATAATGCGGTGCTTTTTTGTCATTGAGATTAGGATAAAGTGAATTTTATTATAATTTAGAAAATTAAACTATATGAGTAGAGGTTTTATCGTAATTTCGCTATACTAAATAGTAGAGAAAATGAGGAGGAAACGACAATGGCACATCATACGAAAGAAACGATGGAACTTATTAAGGAGCTTGTCTCTATTCCAAGTCCATCTGGAAACACGGCGAAAATTATTAGTTTTATTGAAAATTATGTAAGTGAATGGAATGTAGAGACGAAGCGTAATAATAAAGGCGCTCTTATTTTAACGGTTAAAGGAAAGAATGATGAGCAGCATCGTTTATTAACTGCACACGTTGATACGTTAGGTGCGATGGTGAAAGAAATTAAGCCTGACGGTCGTCTTCGTCTATCTATGATTGGTGGATTTCGCTGGAACTCTGTAGAAGGGGAATATTGCGAAATTGAAACGTCAAGCGGTAAGAAATATACAGGTACAATTTTAATGCATCAAACTTCTGTCCATGTGTACAAAGATGCAGGGGAAGCGAAGCGCGATGAGAAAAATATTGAAGTGCGTATTGATGAGCGTGTCTTTTCAGCAGATGCAGTACGTGAGTTAGGAATTGAAGTAGGAGACTTCGTTTCATTTGATCCACGCGTTCAAATTACAGAGAGTGGATACATAAAATCACGTCATTTAGACGATAAAGTAAGTGTAGCAATTCTATTAAAATTGATTAAAAGATTGCAAGATGAAAAGGTAACATTGCCATATACAACACATTTCTTAATTTCTAATAATGAAGAAATTGGATACGGTGGAAACTCAAATATTCCAGAAGAAACGGTAGAATATTTAGCAGTTGATATGGGAGCGTTAGGTGATGGACAAACATCTGATGAATATACAGTATCCATTTGTGCGAAAGACTCTAGCGGTCCATACCATTACGCTTTACGTAAGCATTTAGTTGAACTGGCGAAAGCGAACGCTATTGAATATAAAGTGGATATTTATCCATACTACGGATCAGACGCATCAGCTGCGATTCACGCCGGATTTGATGTGAAACATGCGTTAATTGGAGCTGGTATTGATTCTTCTCACGCATTTGAGCGTACGCATGAAAGCTCAATTGCACATACAGAAGCACTTGTTTATGCATATGTGTTATCAGAAATGATAGTAGAATAGTGAGAGGGTGGTTGATTCTATGAATCAGCCACTTTTTTGTGTATAAAAACTACTTAAATTGTA
Organism: Bacillus sp. SRB_331; assembly: GCF_003264175.1. Lineage (NCBI taxonomy): Bacteria > Bacillati > Bacillota > Bacilli > Caryophanales > Bacillaceae > Bacillus > Bacillus sp. SRB_331. Next base: position 160,062 of record NZ_NADV01000001.1, read on the forward strand.
TTTTATTTTACAATATTAAGAAAGTAGGTTTACTACAGAATTCTAGTATTATAGAATGATAGAGGCGCACTAATTTTTTTTGTCCGGATTTATTATGATTTGCATATTAAGATTACGCGTTATTATAAATGATTTTTGAGAGGAGTATTATTTTTTATGAAGTATCGTGCAGTCGCGGCTGGTATTTTAGCCGCAAGTTTATTATCATCTCCAGTAAGTAGTTTCGCAGCAGGGAAAAAGTTTTCGGATGTTCCTACATGGGCGCAGGAATCGGTTGACTATTTAGTAGGGAAAAAAGCGCTTGATGGAAAACCAGATGGAACGTTTTCTCCATCTGAAGCAGTAGATAAAGGATCAGCTGCAAAAATATTAGCAGCAGTTCTTGGCTTACCAATTGATCCAAAAGCGAAACCATCTTTTAAAGATTCGCAAACTCATTGGGCAGCACCATATATTGCTGCGGTAGAAAAAGCAGGTGTAATTAATGGAGATGGTACTGGGAAATTCAATCCATCAAGCCAAATTAACCGTGCATCAATGGCATCTATGCTTGTACAAGCATATTCATTAGATAAGAAAATTATTGGAGAACTTCCAACACAGTTTAAAGATTTGGAACCTCATTGGGGTAAGAAACAAGCTAATATTTTAGTAGCTTTAGAGATTTCAATAGGTACAGGAAATGGTTGGAAGCCTGATGGTACTGTAAGTCGTGCTGAAGCAGCTCAGTTCATCGCGATGGCAGATAAAAATAAAACAAATACATCGAAAAGAATGTATATGAATAGAAACTTTATTACATATCATCAAGCATCGTTATCATCTGGTATTACTGACGTTCAACATAAGCCACAAATGATTGAAGTGAAAGAGCAAAGAACGGACGGTTGGTTGAAGGTTGTAACAAGTAAAGGTGAGAAGTGGACACCATTACAAGAAAAAACAGAGTCTATTAATCAAGAATTCACTACATATCAAGAAGCTTCACATACGTCTACAGTGGCAGGCACACATAAAGCACAACAAGTAACTGTTATTGAAGAAAAAGATAGCTGGATTCGTATCCGTATGGGGGCTGGTTTCCAATGGGTGGATAAAAATCAATTAAACCCAGTGAAGCAAGGTAACTTCCTAGAAGGTAAAGCGATTATTATTGATCCAGGTCATGGTGGAATTGATTCGGGGAACCCTGGTTATTATGAGAAAGAAAGTAAAACCGTATTAGATGTATCATTACGATTACAGAAAATATTTGAGAAAAAGACACCGTTTACTGTGTTGTTAACTCGTGAGAATGATACACGTCCAGGAAACACTGCAGCTGAGTCTTTACAAAAACGTGTAGAATTTGCTCAGGCAAATAAAGGTGATATTTTTGTAAGTATTCATGGTAATGGTACGGATAGTAAACAAGGACAAGGTACAGAAACATTCTACTATGAATCAGCGACAGCAAGAGGGACAAACCCGAATGTATCAGAAAGTCGTTTATTAGCAGAGAAAATTCAAGAGCGTCTTGTAGATGCACTTGGAACAAAAGATCGCGGTGTGAAGAAAGGCGATTTATATGTAATTAGAGAAAATACGATGCCAGCTGTATTAGCAGAATTAGCATTTGTAGATAATAAAAGCGATGCTGATAAAATTGCTACACCAGAACAGAGACAAAGTGCAGCAGAAGCTATTTATCAAGGTATTTTAGATTACTACGAAGCAATGGGTAACAACGTATCTTCTTTCCGTTAATGAATAAAAGAGATTGCCATAGGCAGTCTCTTTTTATTTATAAAACAAATTATAAAGGTTTCTCTTTATTTCGGGCATATGATATCATTTAATTTTATATGAAAAAAGTATTTGAGTAATTTTGATCATAACAATTTTAAACGATAAAGGATGATAATAGATTGAGTAATCATAGTAAAACACCTGCATGTATATATACGTATGCATTTCGCGAAGAGGAGCGTGCTTTATGTTACTTGGAAATGCGCTCGTTCTTTGGGATGGAGTCTCACGTTAATATTTTAAAAAGTGAAGTCAAGATTGCTCCGAGTAGAAGTCCGTTTATTAAAGAGCGCGTCGAGGTTATGTATGAAGGGGACGACTTAGAAAGCATTTTAAAACAAGTGGAACAAATTGATTTAGCGGGAGCGACATTCAAAGTTATCTTCGTTAAAATCAATGATCTTGGTAAAGAAAATAAAATTGAATATGGAGAAAGACGCCTTATTGAACGAGACCTCGGTATGCATATTGAAGGAGAAGCGGATGTTCGTAATCCAGAGCGTGTATTCGGGATTGTTCCACTTGGAGGACGCTGGTACTTCGGACACTATGTAGAAAGTGATCCGGTTTGGTATCATCACATAAAAAAACCGCATAGCTATTCGACATCACTGAGCACACGTGTTGCTAGAGCTGTCGCAAATATCGCTGTACCAAACCCAGATGGAGTACGAGCGATTGACCCGTGCTGCGGAATTGGAACAGTAGTAGTAGAAGCACTTTCTATGGGAATTAACATCGTTGGTAGAGATATAAATCCACTTGTGGTTCTTGGAACGAGAAAAAACATCGCACATTTCGGGTTTGAAGGAACAGTAACAAAAGGTCCAATCGAGGAAATTACTGAGAACTACGACGTTGCAATTATCGATATGCCCTACGACTTATTTACGCATGCAACACCAGAAGACCAGTTCTCCATTCTTTCAAGTGCGCGCCGCATTGCAAAAAAGGTAGTCGTTGTCACGATGGAAACAATGGACGACATGATCCATGAAGCAGGATTTGAAATTACAGACCGCTGTATCACAAGAAAAGGATCATTTTCTAGACAAATTCTTGTTTGTGAATAGGAAAGGTCACCCGTTTATTAAATTAATAAATTATAGGATAGTTAGTCCATTATGAGGCTGATTATCCTTTTTTATTTAACAACAAATACAAAAACTCCATTTTGAATAAAGATTGATCAAAATGGAGTTACCCTTTTTAGCTAAGTATGAGATTTTTATAAAAAAGTTTGATTATTTTACTGAGCCTTAATGAATAACATTTCAAGAATACCAATAAAAAGCATAATCAGTCATAACTGAAGAATCACCCAACTGATGTAACATAGCTGAAATATTCCCTCTGTGATAGGTTCCGTGATTTACAACGTGTAAGACCATTTCAGATATACTTGTTTCTCTTAATCCTGCCCATGGATTATCCAACATTATTCTCTTTTCCATATCTTCCTGTCTGTTCAAAAAGGTTTTAAACCGGGATGTTAAAGTGTGAAATTCCGTTTCTAAGTCTTCAATGGGCAGTTTCTCAATCTTTTCTTGAATTTGAAATGAAGATTGCATTGCTTCATTCATACTCTGACCCTCAAGGGTATGAAGCCATCCATATTCCACCAAATAGAGATGAGATAAAACCTTTGAAACAGAAGAAAAGACACTTTTCATTTCCTTTTGATATTTCTCAGGAGAAAGTGTCTTAAGATGATCAATAATCCGTTGATTTGCCCATACATGATAGTTATATAGATTTTCTACATGATTTGCCATACAATCGCCTCCTTATCATCACGTTTTTTAATGTTCTTTATCAGAATGAATTATTCCTTTAAATATCATTACTTATTTGATGAGATCTTCAACTAAATGGCTCAATTGTTGAACAAAGGTCAAAGCAATCTTCAACTAACCTGCCCCGTTAGTTGAAGTACATTTCTTCACAATGTTTATCGTTAGATTAACATAAATATCCAACAAGAAAACATCAAACCTCTAAGAAATCTATAGAGGTTTGATGTTTTTAATCAATCTTTTTTACAAAGCTACACTTGTGACAAAAAAGCTTATTTTTTCATTTTGTGGTGATTCTGAATTCTTAAGTTGATGGGCATGCCTGTGTGGGTGACCTTTTTTTGGTTTGTATCAATGTGTGATTAGTTGGTAGTTTAGATGGGAGATTTGACGGGATTTGTTGAATAGACGATATATCTTGAGAGTTGTTTTGTTAGTAAATTACTCTTCTTTCGTCTTCTCTTGTTGTGCAATTAGTAAATTGCGTAATACGTGTCCGCGGTAACTTTCTAGTTTTCGTCCTTCATGATAGCGAACACCTAATTTCTTTAGTTCAGCTACGTACCAGCCTTTCGTTCCGTAATACATGAGACCACTTCCTTCTTTCTTTTGAACAGTATATGTGCCTGGGCGAGAGAATTTTCTTGTTTATTCATGAAATTCGCGGAGTTTAATATTGAATATTCAGTTTATTTTCATTATGATTAACTTATTATCGGATGACAGTGATTAGCCTCGCTGTAAGCCCAGATTTATGTTTGAAAATGAAGAGAGTAACTTCTTTCCACTTGAGCTTCTTTAGCAAAAGTACGAGCTATAAGGATAAGGGTAGTAAAATTCAATGCAAATGTGTACATTGTTTTTCTGGCTCTTAACATAGTAATGGAGGATGAAATATGCGTAAAGGGACTTTTTTTATGGCAGGACATTCGAGACTTCCGAAAGGGATGGCTGTTCGCAGTATGTACGAGACACTAACAATTACAATTGAGGCAGATCATAAATATCATGTCATTATTGAAGCGTCATGTACGCTTGCGACAGAGCATGGTAGAGACTTCGTCGCTCAAATGTTGAGAGGACATAGTTTGCAAGATGGTATTGAAGAAATCGTTCAAGATATTACGGACCATTATCAAGGAAAAGCGCAAAATGCTATCGTCAGTGCGGTGAAAGATTTACATCGCCAATATGTAAGTTATTTAAATGATGAACAGCCCAGGGGAGAGTACGAGGAAACAACACCATAAAAACTATCTAGTTTACAACCATAAACGAGAGCCAGTTGTATTTCTTTTAAAGAGATATGACTGGCTTATTTTATTGAGGAGGCAAGAACTATGAAAAAGTTAAATGAAGTGTAAGTTGTAAAACAAGAGATGAAAAAAAGAGGGTGCGTAGAAAGTAAGGGGATTTTTAAAACGTATAAAGTATGTAGAGAAAATAATAAAAAACGAATTGACAGTTAGAATATTTTGAATTATTATTTAATTAATAAGATCCATACGAGAAATTAGCCTTCTCTATATTCGATCTTGCTTTCCTGTTTTACAAATATTTTCATACAAACTGTCTATTATTATTGTACTTTAAGAGATTAAAGAACACTCGTAATTATGAGCCAGTTGTACGTTTCTACGATTTTATGTCGTGGATACGTATGACTGGCTTTTTCGATGTTAGGGCAGTAAGACCGAATCTCAGCATAAGAAGATAAGGAAAACTGTCTGTAAAAAGCGTCAATACGTTCTTCATATTTAAATTAGGGAGGAATTGAAATGTCGATTATTACCGAAAAAAATGCAAAGATAAAATTTGCAAAGAAATATGAGGGGTATGAAATTGCTCCTCATCCAGAGCATAAACGTTTATATCATATTACGCTAAACCAGCAATTGCTTAAGCAGTTTTTTGAAGAGGTAAAAGAGCATTCAGAGCAGTCATTACAATACATTCCTTATTCTCGGTTTAATCTTGCGGATGGAATGAGAAAGATTTTTGGGCAATCATTTATGGATAACATTCGCGGCATTGTTCATAACCGTGAAACGGGCGGATTTACAATTGGGGTACAAGGTGAAACGTCAGATCCAGCAGACTACGTGAAATTTGCAACAGCATTAACACATTTAATCGGGGAGCCAAACTTTGATGCAATGACAGGAACGTATTATGCTAGGTTTAATGTGAAAGATACGGATAGTAGTGATTCTTACCTTCGTCAAGCGTACCGATTGTTTACACTGCATACAGACGGTACATTCGTTGATGAGCCGACAGATTGGCTTCTTATGATGAAAATTGAAGAGCAAAATGCAGTAGGAGGGGAATCCCGTTTACTACATTTAGACGATTGGGAAGACCTTCATAAATTTAGAAATCATTCGCTCGCATCTGTTAAGGTTACGTATAAAGCGCCACCAAGTAAAAATGCGCAAGAAATCGTCTATCGTGAAACGTTTTTTGATGTGAATAACGCACCATGTATTTGCTTTATTGATCAGTTCGCTTATCCAGATAATATTGAACAAGCAAACTATCTGAAAGACTTATCATATTCTGTTGAAAACTCACCAGCAACACATGCATTGAAATTACCAATTGGTGACTTAGTTCTTTTAAACAACTTATTTTGGATGCACGGAAGAGCTGCGTTTGAGAAAAATAAAGATTTATATAGAGAACTAATGCGTCAACGTGGTTGTTTTTCTAAATAAGTTTGTACGGCGGGTCTTAAAAAAGACCTGCCTTTCATCATATTAAGGGGGAAGTAGGATGTATAACTTTATAATTATTGGCGGAGGAATTGTTGGCCTTTCAACTGGAATGGCGTTAACGAAAAAATTCCCTCGTGCGAAAATCGCGATCATTGAAAAAGAAAAGGAACTTGCACATCATCAAACTGGACATAATAGCGGAGTAATTCACTCTGGAATTTATTATAAACCAGGGAGTTATAAAGCGAAGTTTGCCAAAGAAGGAAACGCAGCTATGGTTCAATTTTGTAAAGAAAATGACATCGCTTATGACATGTGCGGAAAAGTAATTGTCGCTACAGAAAAGGACGAACTTCCTCTTTTACATAACTTATATGAAAGAGGCCTACAAAACGATTTACATATTTCAAAAATAGATAAGGAAGAATTAGCTGAAATTGAACCTCATGTAAAGGGACTTGGCGCAATCCGTGTTCCATCTTGCGGGATTGCTGATTATAAAGGAGTAAGTTATGCATTTGCTCGTTTGATTCAGGAAAGCGGGGGAGAAGTACATTTAGGAACAGCCGCAGAGCGTATTACTGAGAAGAAAGACGCTGTAACAATTGAGACGAATCAAGGGATATTTAAAACGAAATTTCTCATTAACTGCGCCGGCTTACATAGTGATCGCATTGCGAAAAAGACAGGGATATTAACGGATATGAAAATCGTTCCGTTTCGTGGTGAATATTACGAACTTGTCCCAGAAAAACGCCATCTCGTAAAACATTTAATCTATCCAGTTCCAAATCCAGAATTCCCGTTTCTAGGTGTTCATTTCACAAGAATGATAAACGGAGACGTACATGCAGGACCAAACGCAGTATTAAGCTTTAAGCGAGAAGGCTATACGAAAACAGACTTTGATATGAAAGACTTCATGGAAACAATGACATACACAGGATTTTGGAAAATGGCGATGCCAAATATGAAAGAAGGCATAAAAGAAATGGTGCGCTCATTCAGTAAACAATCATTCCTAAAAAGCTTGCAGCACCTAATACCAGAACTTACAGAAAAAGATATCGTGCCAACCCATGCAGGTGTAAGGGCACAAGCCATCTTATCGAACGGAAATATGGTTGATGACTTCTGTATTATCCCTGGCATAAACTCTCTGCATATTTGCAACGCACCATCCCCGGCCGCAACGGCTAGTATAAAGATTGGTGAGGAGATTGCTAAGCAAGTGCCAGATGTGGTGGCGGTTAGGGTTTGATGGGTCAGGGTGATTTGAGTCATAAATCCGCCTCGTTTTGAAGCGTAATATTACCGTAAATCATGAATTTGAAGAACCCCTTCTCATAAAGTAAAACTTTAATCAGTGATGGTTTTTCTTCAGCATTAGGGCTACGAAATTGAAAAATATTTAAAGAAAATACGATATCACTTCTATTTCTAGTTTATTAAAGTAGGCTTTATAGTAAGGATTTCTAAAAATATAAAGGAGGGAGATGCTTTGTTTCCAGGTACTTTATATGAAACACATGTTAAAACAAAAAATTTAGAAGTGGCAAAAGAGTTTTATACTAAACTTGGATTATTTCATGCTCGCACTATTGAAGAACGCCGTGTAGCTTTCTTTTGGTTTGATAAAGAAAATAAGAAGGAACAAATGCTGGGCATTTGGGAAGTATCGGAAGAAGCATTCCATACAAGTCACTTCGCATTCAAGGTTAACTATGAAGAAATCATTCATGCAAGAGAATGGCTTCTTAATAAAGGAATAAACCCAAGGGCTGCTTTCGGTCTTGAACCTTCCGAGCCTATGGTTCAAACTTGGACACCTAGTGCAAATCTTTATTTTTATGATCCTGACGGCAATTCTTTAGAATTTCTATGTTTACTTCCTGAAAAGAAAAAAGTAAAACAAGACGTCATGTATTTGAGTGAGTGGGAAAGCTTGGAGAGTGAAGAATAAATTCGATTTTCAACTCAAATCCCGCAAAGCTATGGCTTAAATCACCCCCTGAGTTTTCGGGGGATCTTTTTGTTTGGGGGTTAATAATCACCTACTGTATAAAAAAATAGACAGTAGTGTGTATTTTTTAAAAAATGTATACAGATTTACCCCGCTATTTGTGGGCAGTAAGACCCCCACCTCAAAATTCAGCGAAAGCAAAGGATTTAGGTGTGGGTCGGGCTGCCCGTAAAAGCCCGATTGGTGTGGGCTAATAATCAGTGGGGGATGAAGACCCTCCGACTGATTAAAGTTTCACTTTATACTCTATGCGTTGGCATGATACTTGCAATGAAAATAGTATTAACATATAGGGGAGAGATAGGAATGAAGGTTAGTAAAATATACACAACAATTGATGCGCACGTAGCTGGGGAACCACTTCGAATTATTACGGGCGGAGTGCCAGAAATTAAAGGGGAAACGCAGTTAGAAAGACGTGCATACTGTATGGAACATTTGGACCATCTTCGCGAAATTCTTATGTATGAACCGAGAGGACATCACGGCATGTACGGTTGTATCATTACTCCGCCCGCAAGTCCTCATGCTGATTTTGGCGTATTATTTATGCACAATGAAGGCTGGAGTACGATGTGTGGTCACGGAATTATCGCTGTTATTACAGTAGGAATTGAAACTGGTATGTTTGAAGTGACAGGTGAAAAACAAAAATTCATTATTGATAGCCCTGCTGGGGAAGTCATTGCGTACGCAACATTTGACGGGAGCGAAGTAGAGTCAGTATCATTTGAAAACGTTCCTTCGTTTGTATACAAAAAAGACGTTCCTATCAAAATAGATGACTATGAATTTCAAGTAGATATCGCGTTTGGCGGAGCATTCTACGCTGTAGTGGATAGTAAAGAGTTTGGTTTGAAAGTCGATTTTAAAGATTTAGCTGCAATTCAAACGTGGGGCGGTAAAATTAAACACTACATTGAAAGTCAAATGGAAGTAAAACATCCACTTGAAGAAGATTTAAAAGGAATATACGGCGTTATTTTCTCAGATGAACCGAAAGGAAAAGACGCTACTTTACGAAATGTAACGATCTTTGCTGATGGGCAAGTAGACCGTTCCCCTTGCGGTACAGGAACATCCGCAAGAATCGCAACTCTTTTTGAAAAAGATGCCTTACAAAAAAGAGAGATGTTCATCCACGAATGCATTACTGACGGCCAATTTGAGGGAGAAGTATTGTCGGTAACAGCGGTAGATACATATGAAGCTGTCGTTCCGAAAGTAACGGGGAATGCATTTATTACAGGATTTCATCAGTTCGTTGTAGATCCGAGGGATGATTTGAATCGGGGATTTTTGTTAGGATAAGAGGAGGAGGTGGAAAGATATGCTAGTCATAAGCGCGAACGAACAACGAAACTTAGTAAATATGAAGGAAGTCATTGAATACGCGGCGCTTGCTTTAAAAGAATTTTCAGCAGAAAGAACGATCACACCAATTCGCGGCTCATTACCATTTGCGAACGGGCAAAATACTGCGTTAATTATGCCTTCAGTAGCGGAAGGGCTTGAAGCGCTCGGTTTAAAAGTAGTAACGGTAGCTCCTCATAATAAAAAGGTAGGAAAGAAAACGATAAACGGAATTGTTATGCTATCAGACTTTCAAACGGGAGAACCAATCGCACTTTTAGAAGGATCGTACTTAACGATGATCCGAACAGGCGCCTTGTCAGGAGTAGCGACAAAACATTTAGCTCGTCATAACGCAAAAAACTTATGCATTATCGGTACCGGTGAACAAGCGAAAGGAATTGCAGAAGCTGTATTCGCGGTTAGAGATATCGAAAAAGTAATTTTATACAACCGAACGGAAGAAAAAGCCTATGCATTCGCGCAATATATACAAGAGAAATTCAATAAACCGGCTTACGTCTACAGGGATCCAAATGAAGCAATAAGCGAAGCAGACATCATCGTCACAACAACGAATGCATCCACACCAGTCTTCTCAGAAAAACTACAAAAAGGCGTCCACATAAACGCCGTCGGTTCATTCAGACCGAGCATGCAAGAACTACCATCTCACGCCATCGCTAACGCAAACAAAGTAGTAGTCGAATCAAAAGAAGCAGCACTCGAAGAAACGGGTGACCTTCAAGTTCCTATAAAAGAAGGATTATTTGAAGCGAGCGACATCCACGCCGAACTTGGTCAGATTATAAGCGGGGAAAAGGCTGGTAGGGAGAATGATGAAGAGATTACTATTTTCAAATCAGTAGGTTTAGCAGTAGTAGATATAATTGTTGCGAAGTATTTGTATGAAAAAGCGGTGGAGTGTGGAGTGGGTACTACGATTCAGTTGTGAGGCTGCCTTTGGGTGGTCTTTTTAATTTGGGGGATAAGTTACTCTGTTTGGCGATTCAAATATTTTTGTATATGAAAGTGTGTTGAGATTGTGGTGTTTTTTTGTTTATAATGAGCTTTTGCACTTCAAATGCAATGCAAAAGCTAGGGGTTAAATGACGTTCATAAGCAGTTGTTGAACTCCTTCGCAAGAGAGATATTGAATGATAAGAAAGTAGCCGATTTTTATACAAAGAGTCGGCTATTTTTCTGTTTATTTAATACTCTAAAGATATACAGCTTAAAGAATATAAGATATTTATGTTCAAAACGCCTTGGTAATTGATTAGAGAAATGAGTTTGGGAAATAGGTTAATTTTAGTTAGAGAAGAAGAACTTAGAAAAACATCTAATCATATTATTAATATGATAAAATTTCTAATATATATCAGTATTTGACTCTATTGGAGTTGTCTTCATTTGTCCCTTATTTTCCAATTGGAGAATAAGGGACAAAGTTTTATGAAGGAGTCAATTTAGACACCAAGTATGCAGCTTTTTTACCATTCTCGCCATTCTTCTGTTATGTCTTCTTCGGATTCTAAGCCAGCTATTCGTGCTGCTGTATCGATAAATTCATAGAGATCTTCTCTTTCCATTGTTTCGATAAAATAGTCATGTTCGTCATTTAATTCATTTATATTAACAACTACTTCTTTAACGACTTGCATTATTTCGACTTCGGTTGGATTCTCTCCCAATAGCTCTAAATTGTTAATGTAAGTGTCGAGAACTTTATTTGTTGCACTTATATTTTCTTCAGTGAAAAATTCCCCATCTTCATCATGCTCAACCCATGGGGTTGTTGGTTTGTTTTTTTTCAATTCATCAAACGTCATGATAACCTCCTAAAAATGTTTTTTTATCTTTAATCTCATTCTACATTTTCAATTATATATAACAACGATTTCAGAGAAACTTTCTGTAGACTGCTAGTTTTTCAACTCATTTTACGAGGCTACCTATTCGTGGTCTTTTTATTTTACCCCCCGCATAAATATAGTTTATCGCAAGAATTCATTAATAGATTTCAAACTGTCTATCTTTGCGAAAAAGTTTGACAATACATACGGGTAGTGGTAATTTAAAACCTATAAGAAAACTCGGTATTAATTCCGAGTTTTCTTATAGGTGTAAATAGTCGAGAGGGGTCGAAATATGAAGAAGAAGTTGTTTGCATTACCATTTGTCCTACTATTACTTATTGCATTAGCGGCTTGCTCAGGGGAGAAAGATTCTTCGAAGCAAGCAGGAACTAGTAAATCAGGGACTCCGAAAGATGGAGGAACGTTAACAGTTGGTGTTAGTGATAATCCAGATACGATGAACCCGCTTTATGCGAATGATCGAGTGTCATTAACGATACAGCAAGCTTTATATGCACCGCTGTATCATATGGAAGACGGTAAGAAAAAGTTTGTTCTTGCTGAGAGCTTTACGCCTTCAGAGGATCAATTAACATGGACTTTAAAATTAAAGGATAATTTGAAATGGCATGATGGTAAGAAAATTACATCAGATGATATTGTATTTACATTCAAATCTATTCTAGATGAGAAGCAAAATAGTTCAAGCCGTGAAAACTTTATTTTTAAAGGAAAGCCGCTTGAGGTGAAAAAAGTGGATGAGCTAACGACTCAATTTGTATTACCACAAGTAAGTGCATCTTTCGAAGGGGTTATGAACGATTTCTTCCCAATTCCGAAACATGTATTTGAAGGTGAAGCAGATTTAGTGAAGAGTAAGAAAAACCTACAACCTGTAGGATCAGGTCCATTTAAGTTAAAAGAGTTTAAATCAGATGAATATGTTGCGTTAGAGCGATTCGATGATTATTTTGCTGGTAAAGCGAAATTAGATTCTGTCGTGTACCGCGTTGTAAAAGACCGTAATACAGCAAACGTTTCATTGCAAAATGGTCAAATTAATATGAAGATGATCGAACCGCAAGACTTTAAGAAATTAGATAGCACTGGGAACTTCTCAATGGTCACATTCCCTGAAGGTAGATTATTCTACTTAGCTTATAACTTTAATACAGATCTTATGAAGAAAAAAGAAGTGCGCCAAGCAATTGCGCATGCATTAGATAAGAAAGAAATGATTAACTCAGCGTTCGTTTCTAGTCAATTTGCAGAACCGGCAAATTCAATCTTAACGCCAGACGCTATGTATTATGCGAAAGATATTAAAGAGTATGAGTATGATCAAAAAGAAGCGAAAGATTTATTAGCAAAAGCTGGTGTGAAAGATAAAGAAAAAATCCGCGTTATGTATGTAACGAATAATAAAATCATGGAAAGTCTAGCACTTTATACACAGCAAAAATTACAAGAAGTTGGCTTACAAGTTGAACTGAATGCATTAGATGCTAGTGCAGCAAGTGAAAAAGGCTTAGATAAAGAGAATAAAGAATATGACATTACATTTGGTGGTTACATAATGGGACCAGAGCCAGATTCATATAAGAGCTTATTCTTAAGCAATGCGGAATACAATTATGCACGTTATAAAAATGCTGACTTTGATAAGTTATGGGAAGAAGCTGCGGTTGAAACAGATAAAACAAAACGCGCAGAGCTATACCATAAAATCCAAGATACAGCGAGAGAAGACTTACCTTATCTACCAATCGCATATCCGAAAGCAGTTATTGCAGTAGATAAAAAGTTTGATGGGTTAAAAGAAGCAAAAGCAATTCCAGTTACAATGTTTGAAAATCTATCGAAAATTTATGAAGTGAAATAAGAAACTGTAAAGAAGCTGGTGGAAATCAGCTTCTTTATCCCGCTTTAACGGGCTAATAATCAGTGGGGATGGACAAAACCCCCACTGATTAAAGTTTCACTTTATCTTGAGGGGGGAAGTTTGTGTATAAAGTAATTGCAAAGAGGCTTTTAAATGCGATTCCGCTTTTATTTGTTATTTCTATTATTTCTTTTCTATTAATAAAACTAGCGCCGGGCGATCCCGTTCGAAACTTTGTAACGCCGAATATGAGTCCAATTGATGTCGAGCGTATTCGCAAAAGTTTAGGACTAGATCAGCCGATTTACGTGCAATATTTTTTATGGTTAAAAAATATTTTAACAGGGAATTTTGGATACTCACTTCAAAACCATCGTCCTGTTTTAGAACTTATTACAGAAAGATTACCTGCAACAATCGGGTTAATGGGATCATCTTTACTCGTCTCATTTGTAATCGCAATACCGCTTGGATTATTTACAGGTGTGAAAAAGAACTCGTTCTTTGACCGCATTGTGAACTTCATCTCCTATGTGGGAATCTCAATGCCAGTCTTTTGGTTCGCGTTACTATTAATCTATTTATTCTCTTTAAAATTGAACATGCTTCCGAGTATGGGTATGCGCACAGTCGGTCAAGATTCCTTCTGGGATATTGTCCAGCACGGTATTTTACCTTGCATGGTGCTAGCGTTCCAAAACATCTCTGTCTATATGAGATATATTCGCTCAAGTACAATTCAGCAATTAGAGGAAGATTACGTACAAATTCAATATGCGTACGGTGCTTCACAGAAAACAGTTTTATTTAATCACGTACTTCGAAACGTATTAATACCGATCATTACAATCTTCGGATTATCCATTCCAAGTTTAGTAGGCGGAGCGTTCATTACGGAAACAGTATTCTCATGGCCGGGACTTGGTTCACTCGGGGTAAATGCTATTTTTAGATTTGATTATCCAATTATTATGGCAATCACATTATTATCATCGTTCATGTTAATTCTCGGTAATTTAATTGCTGATATTTTATATGGCGTAGTAGATCCGCGCATTCGAATGAGGGGGTGATTTGGAATGAACAATAGGAGATTTCAAACGATAAAAAATAGTTTTACGAAAAATAAGTTTGTAGTAATGGGAGTTATTATACTGGGTGTTTTAACAATCGCGTCTCTTTTCGCATTCGTATCACCGTACGATCCTAGTAAAATGTCGATTCCAGATCGTTTACAAGAACCGAGTTTAAGTCATCCGTTTGGCACGGATGATTACGGAAGGGATTATTTAACGAGAGCGTTATATGGCGGACGAGTTTCCCTTGCGGTTGGTTTTCTAGCGATGGTTGTTTCCATTACAATCGGGACCGCAGTAGGAACAATTAGCGGATATTTTGGCGGAAAGTTAGACAACTTCTTAATGCGAATTGTTGAAGTTCTTATGTCGATTCCATCATTCTTCTTAATGCTACTATTAAATGCTTACTTAAAACCAGGAATTACAACGCTTGTTCTTATTATCGGATTACTAACATGGATGGACACCGCCCGCATTGTAAGGGCAGAAACGTTATCTGTAAAAGAGCGTGAGTACGTTTTATACGCAAAAGTGTCGGGACAAAAATCATTGATGATTATTGTAAGACACATCATTCCGAACATTTTATCAACCATTATAATCGCAGCGACATTAACAATTGCGACATCGATTTTAATGGAATCATCACTTAGCTTCTTAGGATTAGGTATTAGAGAACCAGATTCTTCTTGGGGCAGCATGCTAAATAATGCGCAAGGATATATAGGTGAAGCCTGGTATTTAACACTCTTCCCGGGGTTCCTTATTTTATTAACTGTACTAAGTTTTAACGTAATCGGTGAAGCGTTGAAAAAAGCTTTCGCGCCAAAAGGGGCTCATCATGAGAACTAATGCTTTAAGTGAGGGGGAGTGAAAAGCGTGTCTGAAAAACTATTAGAAGTGAAAAACTTAAAGACTTCTTTTTTCATAGAAGACGGCGAAGTAGAAGCGGTTCGCGGCGTTTCATTTAGCTTGAAAAAGGGTGAAGTTGTTGGGATTGTTGGCGAATCGGGAAGCGGAAAGAGCGTTATGGCGAAATCCGTTATGGCCCTCGTTACGTCGCCAGGGAAAGTGAAAGAAGGAGAGATTCTTTTTCAAAACGAAAACGTGCTTTCTAAATCGGAGAAAGAATTGCGTTCTATTAGAGGAAATCAAATTTCACTCATATCTCAAGATCCAATGTCGGCATTAAACCCAGTTGTGAAAATTGGTAAGCAAATGACGGAAGTAATTATTCGGCATCAAAAAGTGAAAAAGAAAGAAGCACAAAATATCGCGGTCAACTTACTAAAACAAGTTGGTCTTTCTTCACCGGAAGAAAGGGTAAAACAATATCCGCATGAACTAAGCGGCGGTATGAAGCAGCGGGTTATGATCGCAATGGCAATGTCTTGTAACCCAGACCTTCTCATTGCGGACGAACCGACGACAGCACTTGATGTAACGATACAAGCGCAAATACTAGATTTAATGAAAAACTTAAAAAACGAAACGAATATGTCGTTACTTCTTATCACACATGATCTTGGAATTGTTGCGCAAAACTGTACACGCGTCATCGTTATGTACGGCGGGCTTATTATGGAAGAAGGGCATGTACTTGATATATTCCAATCGCCGAACCATCCATATACGAAAGGGCTATTAAACTCTCTGCCAAAAATATCGAACGGAGTAAAAGAAAGACTAGCACCAATTCAAGGTGTAACGCCCAACTTACTACACCCGCCGAAAGGTTGCCCATTCGCAGAGCGTTGCCCACATAAAATGGACATTTGTGAAAAAGAACGTCCACCATATTTTGAAATCGGAAACGGAAGACGCTCTATGTGCTGGTTAAACGATGAAATAGTAGGTGATTCCCATGCATGAAGAAAACTTAATTGAAGTTCGGAACTTAAAAAAGTATTTTCCTATTAAAAAAGGACTATTCGGCAGAAAAACAGAGCAATTAAAAGCAGTCGATGACCTAAGCTTCACAATTAAAAAGGGTGAAACATTCGGACTAGTAGGAGAATCAGGCTGCGGGAAATCAACGACAGGAAGAAGTATCATTCGCTTACACGATGTAACGTCAGGTAACATCCTATTTGACGGAAAAGATATCGCGGACCTAAAGGAAAGTGAACTAAAAGAATACAGAAAACGAATGCAAATCATTTTCCAAGACCCATACGCATCATTAAACCCGACAATGAACGTATTCCAAATTATTAGCGAACCGATGAACATTCATGGCTCTTACACAGCGGAAGAAAGAAAAGAAATCATTCTAGACCTGCTCAAAAAAGTAGGACTAAAAGAAGAACACCTATATCGCTACCCGCACGAATTTAGCGGAGGCCAGCGCCAGCGCATTAGCATAGCGCGCGCACTATCTGTAAAACCAGACTTCATCCTATGTGACGAACCAATCTCAGCACTAGACGTCTCAGTCCAAGCACAAGTCGTAAACATGCTGCAAGACATCCAAGAAGAAACAGGCGTCACATACTTATTCATCGCACATGACCTATCCATGGTAAGACACATATCAGACCGAATTGGAGTCATGTACTTAGGAAACATAGTAGAAATTGCCGACAGCGAAGACCTATACACAAAACCGGCACATCCATACACACAAGCACTACTCTCATCCATGCCAGAACCAGATCCAACAAACACAGGCAAAGAACGGATCATTCTGCAAGGGGAAGTACCAAGCCCACTAAACTCACCATCCGGCTGTAAATTCAGAACGCGCTGCAAATTCGCCACTGAAAAATGCGAGCAGGAAGTACCGAAGATGGTCGAGATTGCGAAGGGGCATGAGGTGGCTTGTCATTTGTTTTAGAGTTTGGGGAAAGCACTGGGGGGACCTGGTGCTTTTTTCTTTTGTGTGGGGGTGTGGGATTAGTTGTAGACTAATGGTCAGCGACTGTCTATATTTGCATCTCCTATCATATAATTCCCCTTATTTTTTAACTATGATTTTAATGACGAACTTCTTTTTGTTGGGAAAGCATGTAAAGTAAGACAACGTATTAAAAAGCATTTTGAAGATAATGTATCACCAATTAAAAATCATCGTGATGAAGTGTGTTGTATTGATGTATGTATTGTAGAAGATCCGATGGAAAGAGAAATTTACGAAACATATATGATTAACGAATTTCAAGCGAAGTATAATGTGGATAAAGTATTTTATAAATAACATCAACGTAAAACATGATCTTGGTACTACATCAAGATCATGTTTTTTATATGCAATAAAAACGATTGATTATTCTTAATCATTCGACAAAATACAACAATTTAAGATCGTATTTTTTGCTATGATAAGTAAGGAATTTATATATCGTGTTATTGGGGGATAAAAAGAGATGTTGAAAAAATTTACTACATGTATTTTAGGGGGCGCTTTAGTATTCAATTTATCTGGTTGCGGCAACACATCCGACAAAACTTCTTCAGAATCTAAAGAAACCAATTCTAAACAAGAAGAAAAGAAAGTGCAAACAACTGATGAGGCGAAACCGAAAGAGAATGCAAAGCAGAAAAATACAGAACAAACAAAAGAGAAATCAAAAGTAAAAGAAAAAGAGTATGCTGTAAACAAGGATTTTCATACACCTAAATTTGATGTAACTGTAAAAAGAGTTGTAGAAAGAGATAAGGTTGGTAAAGAAAGTATAGGAATCCAAGAACCTGAAAATGGACATGTCTTTATTGTTGTAGAAGTAGAAGGGAAAAACATCACAAACGAATCGATGAAATTAGCTGTTTTACCATCAGTGGATTTAGTGGATGAAAATGATAATGCTTACCAAAGTGATGTGTGGGCAACTAGTAGTTATGAGGTTGAAAAAGGTGAGACCTCTACTATTACTAAGGAATTAAAACCAGGGGAGGTAAAGAGACAAAATAAAGTTTACGTGATTAATAAAGAAAAATTTGATACAGGAAAATGGTATGTACTTGTTAACCATGAGTATAAGGAACAAATTAAATAGTGTTTATTTATTAAGAGGAGATGACTCCTCTTTTTTTTTGTTACAAGTTAACACAAAATTTCGTTTTGAGGACACTATTAAATTTTTAAGTTGATGGAGATCATTATGAAAGAGTTAAACGCAGAAAAGTACTTGCGCCAGATGTAGAGTATACATCATCATCAGGTCATACTTATAAAACTGATAGTGAGAGGCGCATTACCAGTGTAGAAGGAGAATTAAAAACAGGAGATGCTAAAAGAAATCCTTATGCACAACGAAAAGCTGGGCAAAATGGACCAAATGGAAGAAATGATAGATTTCAAGATGATGATGGAGGTCATTTAATCGCAAGTATGTTTGAGGGATCTGGTGATATTGATAATTTAGTAGCAATGAATTCACAAATAAATCGTTCTGGTGGTAAATGGTATAGTCTTGAACAGGAGTGGGCAAAAGCTTTAGCTGATGGTAAAACTGTGAAAGTAAAAATAGAACCTAAATATGCAGGGGATAATATACGGCCAATATCATTTGATATAGAATATGAAATTAATGGTATAGAAAAATTAATGCGAATAAAAAATCAAAATGGGGGTTAAACCGTGGAAACAAAAGAAATGGAAATCATCTATCAAGAAATAGGAACAAGGGTTGATGAGATTATCCCAGGTGATTGGGAAAAAATTTATCTATATGCAGAAGTATTAAATGACTCAACAGAAGTATTTTTCTACTTTTCTATCCCTACTAAAGAAGAATTCATTTATTCAAATGATATCCCAAAAGTTTATAATGTTGATAGAAAAATTTATAAAGAATTACTATTTGAGCTATTTGATAAATTTGAAGAATTGCGTGAAGAATTTAGAAAAAACGAACAGGAATTATGGACGAATTTGACTTTAACAATAGATAATTCTGGTAAGTTCAAAATAGAATATAATTATGAAGATATTTTATCTTCATAAATAGGAGGTATGGATAGACAAATAATATGGATGTATAAAAACCTAGGTATTTTACCAGATAATGAAGTTGATAAAAAGTTTTTAGATAATTATCTTAAAAATATAGAAGATAAATAAAAATATTGATAATTGTGTGTTATGTTACCCTCTATGAATTATCATTCATAGAGGATTTTTTTATAAAATTTAATGGTTAAAAATGAATAATTCTCATACTTAATTATGAGAGGGAGTAGATAGGAACAGAATATAATCTCGTTTGGAGCAATGACGTTTAAGAGCCCACTTCATATCTTCGATTTGTTTTTTGCTACGGATGGATTGGACATCAATGAGATGTTGTTTTTTGTTCACGGATTTTTAACATCTTTATTTACAGTGTTTTGAATGTAAACTAATAATAAAAAGTTTACATTCGAAATAACAAAAAAGTCCTACATAAGAAGACTTTTTTGTATGCATATAGATTAAAATAATAATAGCAATTCTTTATTTTTTTATTTCTTTCCACAACTATTAATTAAATCATATTGTTTAGAAATCATTTCATTCCGAATTTGATCGAGATGTTTATGTAATGTTTCTTTTATTGCATTACCCGTTTTACTTTCAAAACTTTTGTTTAATTCAATTCCTTGTTCAGATAAACTTTTGCATACATCATGAAAGGCTTCTTTATTTTTTTGAATGGCATGTTTTTGACTTGTTACTATGCTATTTGTTTTGAATGCTACATCAGTTTTTAAAAATGATTGTTGCATTTCTTTTTCTAATTGCTTTTTAACAGCTTGCAACTCATCCATAATAGTTCCAACTGTACCTACAGCAGCTTTCTCTATTTCTTTCTCTATTTTTTGAATTTCCCCTATAAAATCCATCGTATTATCTCACCGCCAGCCCTTCAAAATTTGTCCCTAATTGATTATCTTTATCTCGTAACGAATTGGCTGCATAAGCAATATCATCTCCAAAATGAATCAATTCTTTTTGTTTTTTCCGTAAAAGATGAATTAGTTCTTCTGCTAGTTGTACATCATGAAAATAATCTTTTCCATTTTGGGATATTTTCGCAACCTCTCTAATTGCCTCATCTACTTCATGTTCTTCTAATAGATGATATTTTCCTCCAGGGCCTGTCTCATGCTTCAATTGACTCTTTAATTTCGCAACTTCCTCCTCTTCTTGTTGTTGAAATCTTTCTATATTTCTAATAATATCAGATAATATATCACTTATTTTTTGTATCTCTTTTGCATGACGAATGATATCATCTGGTTCTAATTCTAGTCGAACACTACCATTATTGTGGAACATGTCTCCAAAAGTTGACATTGGATGTTGTCCCATAAATACCGCTGCGAGAACACTATCTGTTCCATTACTTTTCGTTGTAAATTGTTTACCAATCATAGGTGCTCCAAATTGATCGAAATTTCCTACAGCATCTTTTTTATGAGTATAATCTACTACTTTATTTTCCATTACGCCTTCATCTACTCGTTTTTTTGCTTTATCACTTAGTAATCTATAAATATTTGGTGCAGCATATGTTGTTGCATAACAATCCATTTCTGCTGCTACATATTGAGCCTCCGCAGCTCCCTTACTATGTCCGGTAGTGTGAATAGAAGTTGGTTTATATGTTTTCTTAATTTTTTCTGTAAATTCTAATGCACTATCAAATGATGTCGCTAACTTTCCGCCTGCTACACCAAGGTTCTTTTTCTGTCCAAGTGTAATTTGAACTACATCTGTAGTTTTATCTCCATCGAATCTATCAAATTCAGTACCACGGAATGCAACGATTACATTGTCATAATGTTTTTTATTTGGTTTATACTCATCTGCAGGCACTACAGCGATTGCTTGTAATCCATTTTTTACCTTTTCTTTATCTGCATTAAACGTTTCTATAACTTTCCATTCTTGACCATTAGATCCTTTGATTTTTGCCTTTTCATGTAAAAAATCATTATTATAAACGTTATCTGATAGTTTGAAATAATCTTCATCTGTCGCAATTGGATTCTTTTTAAATTCACTCATATGTCTCAACTCATTTCATGGTATATTTTAACTATATTCAAATGCAAGGGGATTTTAAATGAAAAAGAAATTGATAATTGTTTTATCCATTATTTGTATTATAGCAGGAGGATATTTTACTATGGAATATTTAAAACAAAAAGAAATTGAAGAAAAGTTTTGGAACGAGCAAAAAGAACGAGTAGAAAAGTATATTCACTATAATATTAAAGATGTAAAATCGATTACATTTAGAGAACATAAGGTAAGTCCAATGGGTATTCCTCATATAAGAGGGTATATAAATGGTGATAAGGCATTATGGTTTGATGCTGGTATAGGTACTACGGAAAATTTTGAAGATGATTTTGGATGTTCTGGAGAATTAGATGAAATGATAAAAAAACCTGATAAGTCAGTATCCGAAATTGAAAAAGAGGAGAAAGCAAAAAAACAAGAATAGTTCTTGCAACTACTCGTGGCTTCTGTACCCTATTTTAGAAGGAGCATATGTTAACTAGCTTTGAATATAAGGGGATTTCCAATGAAGAAAGTAATGATTTTGGTTGTATCTGCTGTGATGCTTATAGCAGGAGGGTATTTTACTATGGAATACTTAAAACAAAAAGAAAAAGAAGAACAATTTTGGAAAGTACAGGAAGAACGAGTAGAAAAGTATATTCGTTATAACGTGAAAGATGTGAAATCGATTACGTTTACAAAAAGGGAGATAACCCCTATGGGAATTCCGCATATAAACGGATATATAAATCAAGATGAAAAGTTATGGTTTATAGCTAGTATTAGTACAACTAAAGATTTTGAAGAACAACTTACACGTTCTGGAGAATTAGGAAAACTTATAAAAAAACCTGAAAAATCAGTATCTGAAATTGAAAAAGAAGAGAAAGAAAAAAGACAAGAGTAGTCTTTGAACTACTCTTTTTTTGTATCCCATTCTAGGAAAAGTGCATTGGTAAGTGTTTTTTATAAGGAGAATTTCCAATGAAGAAAGCAATGATTTTGGTTATATCTGTTGTGATGCTCATAGCAGGAGGGTATTTTACTATGGAATACTTAAAACAAAAAGAAAAAGAAGAAAAGTTTTGGAAAGACCAAGAAACACGGATAGAAAAGTATATTCATTACAATATTCAAGATGTAAAATCTATTACGTTTACAAAACATGATATAAGTCCGATGGGTGTTCCTTCTGTAGAAGGATATATAAATGATGATAAAGAATTATGGTTTGATGCTAGTATAAGTACTACAGATAATTTTGAGGATAAGTTTGGGTGTTCAGGGGAATTATATGATAATTATGTAAAAAAACCTGAAAAATCAGTATCCGAAATTGAAAAAGAAGAGAAAGCGAAAAAACAAGAGTAGTTCTTGCAACTACTCTTGGCTTCTGTACCCTATTTTAGAAAGAGCATATGTTAACTAGCTTTGAATATAAGGGGATTTCCAATGAAGAAAGCAATGATTTTGGTTATATCTGTTGTGATGCTTATAGCAGGAGGATATTTTACTATTGAATACTTAAAGCAAAAAGAAAAAGAAGAAAAATTTTGGAATGAACAAAAAGAACGAGTAGAAAAGTATATTCACTATAATATTAAAGATGTAAAATCTATTAAATTCACAAAAAATGATGTAAGTCCAATGGGAGTTCCTTCTGTAGAAGGATATATAAATAATGATAAGGAATTATGGTTTGATGCAAGTATAAGTACTACAGATAATTTTGAGGATAAATTTGGTTGTTCTGGGGAATTAGATAAAATGATAAAAAAACCTGCAAAATCTGTATCTGGAATTGAAAATGAAGAGAAAGCAAAAAATCAAGAGTAGTTCTTGCAACTACTCTTGATTTCTGTACCCTATTTTAGAAAGAGTATATGTTAACTAGCTTTGAATATAAGGGGATTTCCAATGAAGAAAATAATGATTTTGATTGTATCTGCTGTGATGCTCATAGCAGGAGGGTATTTTACTATGGAATACTTAAAACAAAAAGAAAAAGAAGAACAATTTTGGAAAGTACAGGAAGCACGAGTAGAAAAGTATATTCGTTATAATATTAAAGATGTGCAATCGATTACTTTCACAAAACATGAAGTAAATCCGATGGGAGTTCCTTCTGTGGATGGATATATAAATAATGATAAAGAATTGAATTTCTCAGCTAGTATTAGTACTACGAAGAATTTTGAAGATAAACTTTCACGTTCTGGAAAATTAGGGGAACTTGTAAAAAAACCTGAAAAATCAGTATCTGAAATTGAAAAAGAAGAGAAGGAAAAGAAACAAGAGTAGTCTTTGCGATTACTCTTTTATTTTTATTATAGAAAAATAAAAGAGTTGAAAATATGAAAGTAAACTAATAATAAAAAGTTTGCTTTCATATTAGAAAAGGTTAGTCCCTCACCTCACTCCAGCTAAAAACCTCACACCCAAAAACAAAGGGGAACTCAATTGTTCAAACTCATATAAAGTTTCAATCTTGTCTAAGCATCCATTAGGATATACAATTGATCATCTATTTTTCTTTACATAATCTCCAGATACAGTCCATATCAATTATAGATTCTTGTCTTATGCTAAATGTAATCAAAAAGCAAGTAGATAAAGATAATGACTAAAGCATTAACTTTAGATACTTTTTTGATGAATATTACAAATAAACAGGAGGTAATGAAAAATGATTAAAACATTATTAGCAGGAGCACTTTTAAGTACAGGATTGGTAGCGGGAGGTGCAGTAGGTGCAGATGATGCGAAAATGGACAATTTAAAGTCAAATGAAGGTAGTTCAAATCAAGTAATTACACAAAGTGCAGATGGAACAACGTCTTTCTCACAAAACTTTGATTTACCTAAAGATGCAGTGCCAGCAACTCCTAAAGGAGATGTAAAAACTGTTGAAAGAACAGAAGGTACAGGTTCTCAAGAAGGAAAAATGGTACCAACAAAAGAAGGTACAGATTCTCAACCAGGATTTGAAATGGGAGCCCCTGAAAAACCAGAACATGCAAAAACTGTTGAAAGAACAGAAGGTACAGGTTCTCAAGAAGGAAAAATGGTACCAGCAAAAGAAGGTACAGATTCTCAATCTGGATTTGAAATGGGAGCCCCTGAAAAACCAGAACATGCAAAAACTGTTGAAAGAACAGAAGGTACAGACTCTCAAGAAGGAAAAATGGTACCAACAAAAGAAGGAAATTAAATAATATATAGTTATAACGAAGAGCATCCAAAAGGGGTGCTCTTTTTATATTGTAGGGATTAACTAGTTTTACTCAATATAGAACTATAGGAGGAATTCAAGCTAGAATAGGGGTTACTGTCTCTTCAAATCATGGTGTTGGAAGCACTAGTTTTGGTGGTAACGTTACAACATAAACATTTTATTAGAGATTTTCTAAATTTACATACACTCTAGATGGACTACATATCAACTTCAGATACTTGTTTTATGATACAAGTAATCAAACAAAAGGAGGGCAATACAAAATGATTACAACAGTATTAACAGGGCACTCTTTTAAGTACAGGAGATTATTAACAGGTGGAGAAAATGTTGAAGATGTACAGACAGATAAACATATTCCATATGAACAAAATGAATTGCAGCAAACTCTAGAAAAGTACGATTCGAAGAAATTTGAGTTATAAAAAGAAAATAGATAAATATAGTGAAAATAGATAAATTGACAAGAGAAAAGCACTTTGTGTATATCACAGGTGCTTTTTATTTTCATTTTGATATAGGGCTTGAATTAAATTTTTACACTAAAATATATACGGCAAAAAGGGGGGAGTTCATTGCACAAAGTTATTTATGGAATACTAATTTTAATTTATACTTTGTATTCATTTTTTGTAAGTGATGGAAGTGAAGTAAGGTTTATTATGGTGTTAACTATAGTACTTATCTTTTCTGTAGTTTTAGAAAAAGGAAATGCAAACAAAACGACTGATTAAAGGTCTTTTTGTTTGCATTTTTTAGTTGGCTATTAAAGTCCAGATGTTTTAGGGATAGCACGAAATCGCCATCAAGCTTAAAGAACGATTTATCCCCAAACAATAAAAATGAGCTTTTTATTACAAGTTAGCACCAAATTTCGTTTTTGGGACACTATTAAATTTTTAGTTGATGAAAAACACCCGCCTAAAATAGAAAACTTTTAACCTATTATCCTTTATTCCGTAGCTTTTAAGGTATTTAACACGACTTTGGTTGCGTCTGCAATAAGTTTATCATCGTATTTAGCATCTTCTTTATCATGATTAGAAAGTATAGCAAGAACAATCGGCTTTTTATTTGGTGGCCAAATAATTGCGATATCATTTCTTGTTTCGTAAGATCCCGCGCCTGTTTTATCAGCTACTTCCCATCCTTTTGGTACGCCCGCACGAATCAATTTATCTCCAGTTGTATTTCTCTTCATCCAATCTACTAATAGTTCACGTTTTTCTATTGGGAGTGCAGTTCCTAATGTAAATGATTGAAGTGTCTTAGCTATCGCTTCTGGTGTACTGGTATCATGTGTTTCTCCTGGATGCACTTCATTTAATTCAGGTTCAAATCGTTCTGAAGTAGTAACAGTATCTCCCATTTCTCTCAAGATTTTTTCAAATTCAGAGGGCCCCCCTAACTGTTTAAGAATCAAATTATGTGCTGTGCTGTCACTATATCGAACAGAAGCATCTGCAAGTTCTTTTAACGTCATTCCTGTATCAACATGCTTTTCAGTAATTGGATTATAATTAGAAAGATCTTCATGAGTATACGTAATCCTTTGATCAAGAGCTTCTAATGAGTTCTTGCGTAAAAGAGCGCCCACAGCTAATGATTTAGATGTAGATGCAAATGCAAAACGATCATCTGAATGATAAGCAACAGTTTGATTTGTACCTGTGTCCAGTGCATAAATACCAAGCTTAGCATCATATTCTTTTTCAAGTTTAGCGAAAGATTGATTACCTGTATTTTCTTGTTTAATTTGATTAGCTTGATTCGTTTGTTTAGGTGGTTCAGATTGAGTGTTACTATTGGAACAGCCTATAAGTGATACACATGAAAGTAATACTACAGGCACAATCTTTTTGTAATGTAAAATGTTAAAGAACTTGTTTAAAACGAACATAAATTTTCAACCTCTTTCAAGAATATATGGATTTTGTCTAGGTATTCTAAATACCAATGCAATTAAAGATGGCATAGGGTAACAATACTACTGCAGCTAAAATTTCACAGGTTAAAGGACATCCAAAACGTTTATATGATTGATAAGTCACGGTTTGGGTTATTTCTTTTTTGTTTTCACTTGTAATGGTTCACCTGTGAAAGTATTAAACTTGTAATACTTAACCGTAGTATTACAATACATATTTTTTACTTTTGGGAATAATAAGTCCTTTCATTTTTTTGTAATACATAAAAATAGATGTCAAACGGGATATGTTGTATCCAATCTGGACAACTCATATTAGAAATACACTTATTAGACACTCTAAGTAATAAATTTGTTCCACTTTAAGATGAGGGGGAATTTGGGGTTTGTAAAATAACAATGGAACTACGTGTTTTTTCGTCATACAAAAACCTCTACATATAAGTAGAGGTTTTTAAATTATATATGAATGAATTATGCTTTTTTAGATAAAGCAAATCGAGTTCAGGTAAACGAAGAACATAGAATACGTAATTTTAACTAGATTTATTATTAGCTAGTTTATCTCCACCATTAAGCTCCGCCTCAATCTGCGAAGTCTTCGATGACTCATCCATACGCCAATACGTAATAAAGCTTATTGCGATACATCCAGCTACGTAGAAGTAGAATAGTGATTCCATTCCGATACTTTTTAGCCATAAAGCGATGAACTCAGCTGTTCCACCGAATATCGCAACGGTTAGTGCATATGGTAAACCTACGCCTAGTGCGCGAATTTCAGTTGGGAAGAGTTCTGCTTTTACAATTGCGTTAATGGAAGTGTAGCCAGTAACGATAATGAGACCGACCATCATGAGTAAAAATGCTACGATTGGTTCTGTTGTTTTTTCCATAAAGAAGAAGATTGGTGCTGTTAGTAACGTTCCGAGAATACCGAAAGCCATTAATAGTGGGCGGCGTCCGATTTTATCGGATAATAGCCCTGCAATCGGTTGAAGTACAACGAATATAAGTAGTGCGACAAAGTTAATCCAGCTTACAACTTCTTTCGGGAGACCGACTGTGTTTACCATGAATTTTTGTAAATATGTTGTGTACGTATAGAATGCAACAGTGCCTCCTAGTGTTAGACCGACTACTGTTAATACTGCTTTCGGGTGTTTCATAAGAGCGCGAACGGTTCCTGCGTTTTCGCGGTTTTTAGATTCCATTTTTGAGAACTGCTCCGATTCATCCATTGTGCGGCGAAGCCATAATACAGCTACTGCTCCCATCGCACCAATAATGAATGGAATACGCCATCCCCAAGCTTTCATATCTGGTTCGCTTAGTAATTGCTGAAGAAAAATTTGAACACCTAACGCAACCATCTGTCCAGCAACGAGCGTTACATATTGAAAACTTGAATAAAAACCACGGCGTCCACTACTAGCCATTTCAGATAAATATGTTGCGGAAGTTCCATACTCTCCGCCGAGTGATAATCCTTGAAGTAAACGGGCAAGAACTAAAATAATTGGTGCCATAATACCGATGCTTTCGTAACTAGGTGTACAGGCGATAATTAAAGAACCACCGGCCATAACTGTAATCGAAAGCGTTAATGCTGCTCGGCGTCCGTGCCGATCTGCATAGCGTCCCATTAATAAACTTCCGATAGGGCGCATTAAAAATCCAACTGCGAAAATAGCCGCTGTGTTCAGTAACTGACTCGTTGGATCTCCTTTAGGAAAGAACTCTGCTGAGAAGTAAACAGCGAAAGCAGAGTAAACGTACCAATCGTACCATTCAATTAAATTGCCGACTGAACCTTTGAAGATATTGCCGGCGACTCGGCTTGATTTTGCTTGAGCCATATTAATTCCTCCTCTTACTTATAAATAAAATGATAATTATGAAAGCGTGTTCAATGTAGTTGAATTGTACTGTTCTTTAATTGAAATCTCAATATTACGACAATTTTATTCTTTTTGTACTTTATGTACATGGAGAGTTTTAATAGTTGCTTCATTATTAGTTTTGTCATAATAATAGAAAAAGGAGATTGATAGTTTTGAATATTTTATCAAAGGATATGGAGTATGAAGAAATCACGTAAAGTGTCATTACAAACGAAAATAGTAAGCTTAATTATTACATTAATTTTATTTGTCGTTCTTCTGTTAGCAGGAATATTTGTTTACATTCAGTCCGTTGATACGAAGCGGCAAGTGGAGCAGTTAGCACTGCAAACAGCTAAATCCCTTTCCTTTATGCCAGCTATAAAAGATGCTTTTCAATATAACGAGCATAAAAGTACCATTCAATCCATTGCGGAACAAGTTCGTGAGCAAGCTGATGCAGATTATGTAATTGTAGAAGATCGCTATGGAGTTATGTATTCACATTCTAATTCTGAGTTGATTGGAACAAAGAATAACAATCCATATAACTATGAAGCACTCACTTTTGGTGGCTATTATACGCTCGAAGGAAAGGGAGTAAGTGGTCCGGCTTTAATGGCGAAAGCACCCATTATTGTTCATAACGGAGACTACGATCAAGTTGTAGGCGTTGTGACAGTAGAGTTTTTAATAAAGGGTATTGAATCTAACATACTGAGCAGAACGAAAGAAATTATACTCTTTTCTTTAGCGGTGTTACTAGTTGGAATTGTTGGCGGCATTCTTTTAGCACGTAGCATTCGTAAAGATACACTCGGTTTAGAACCGAATGAAATTGCAGCGTTATACCGGGAACGAAGTGCGATACTACTATCCATAAAAGAAGGGATTATCGCTATTGATCAAAATGGTTTTATTACAATGATGAACACGTCGGCAGAAGAAATGTTGCATGTAAGTGATGACTATATGCAGCAGCACATTTCAAAAGTTTTACCAGAATTTAATATGGAGAGAGTACTAGAAAACGATCAAGAAATAGCGTTTCAAGATAAAGTGTTTATTTTAAACATGACACCGATACTTGAAAATAAAAGTACGGTAGGTGTTGTATGTAGTTTTAGAGATAAAACAGAATTGCAAAACTTAGTTAATACAATATCTGAAGTAAGAAAGTATTCAGAGGACTTACGCGCCCAAACACATGAATTTACAAATAAGCTTTTTGTCTTATCAGGATTACTTCAGTTAGGACATTACAAAGAAGCGATTGAATTTATCCAGCAAGAATCTAATATTCATCAAAGCCAAAACCATATTTTATTCCATCAAATTCATGATGCGAAAGTACAAGCTATTTTATTAGGGAAAATCGGAACAGCATCTGAGAAGAAAATTGATTTTCATATTGAAGGAGATAGTGCGCTTCAACCGTTACCAGACCATATAAAAGTTTCACACCTTATTACGATCCTTGGAAACATAATCGACAATGCATTTGATGCGGTGAGTGAACGAGAGGGAAAGAGTGTTTCCTTCTTTGTTACGGATATTGGGCACGATATCGTTTTTGAAGTGATAGATAGCGGGATAGGAGTACCAGCAGAAAAAATCGTAACTATTTTTCAAAAAGGATTTTCAACGAAAGGAAACGATCGTGGTTACGGGCTAGCAAACGTGAAAGAAATGGTAGATCTACTAGGGGGAACAATTGAAATTCAAAACGAGAAAAATGGGGGAGCTATTTTTACAATTTACCTTCCAAAAACATTGAGAGAAAGTACATGACAAACAGGGGGATGGGCATATGTTGAAGGTTGCAATTGCGGAAGATGATTTCCGTGTCGCGCAAATTCAGGAAGAGTTTTTATCAAAAATAAAGGACGTAAAAGTGATCGGAAAAGCATTGAACGCAAAAGAAACGATGGAACTACTACAAAGGGAAGAAATTGATTTGCTTCTATTAGATAACTATTTACCAGATGGAATCGGGACCGACTTATTGCCACAAATTCATGCTGATTTTCCAAACGTTGACGTTATTATGGTTACAGCAGCGAATGAAAACCATATGTTAGAAAAAGCAATTCGAAATGGCGTAAGCAACTATCTTATAAAAC
Source organism: Bacillus sp. SRB_331 (assembly GCF_003264175.1). Taxonomy (NCBI): domain Bacteria; kingdom Bacillati; phylum Bacillota; class Bacilli; order Caryophanales; family Bacillaceae; genus Bacillus; species Bacillus sp. SRB_331. The sequence goes on from NZ_NADV01000001.1 coordinate 190,718, forward strand.
CGGTCACGTTAGAAAAATTTGTTCGCACCATTGAAGACTATAAAAGAAAGAAGCAACTGTTACATAGTAACAATGAAGTGAATCAAGCACTAATCGATAACTTCTTCGGTACTTCGCAAATACAAGATATGAAAAACTTGCCGACAGGTGTTGATCCGCTAACACTGCAAAAAGTGAAAGGAATTATAAAAGGATTTGAAGAGGGAATTACAATAGAAGAAATGGGAGAACAAATGGGGGCTTCCAGAACAACCGCAAGAAGATATTTAGAATACTTAGTAGCGACAAACGAATGCACAGTAGAGTACACATACGGAATCATCGGACGACCAGAACGAAAATATCGAATAGGACGAGGATTATGAAAAAACGATTATTACTATGTATATGGATCATGACAGGAGTAATAGCAGGTTGTTCCACGGAAAAATCTCAAACGAATACAGTAAACATAGACAAAGTAGAAATCGTTGCACCGAATGTTCAGGGAGCAGGTTGGGACTTAACAGCACGCGCGATGCAAAAAACACTAACGGAAGAAAAAATCTTCACAAAACCAATCACTGTCACAAACAAAGTAGGTGGCAGCGGTGACGTCGGATGGAAATATACGAAACAAAAAGGCGGTCACGTACTGGCGATCAACTCAAGCTTACTCATAACGAACAACCTACTAGGCCACAGTAAACTAACATATAAAGACTTCACACCGCTCGCGCTACTTGCATCTGACTGGGAAGTCGTTGTCGTATCAAAAGAATCAAGCATAGAAAACGCAAACGAACTAATGGAGCAACTAAAACAAGACAAGAAAAACTTCAAAATCGGCGTTGCCCCAGGCCTAGGAAACGACGATCACCTATCCTTCGTACAAGTAAGCAAAGCATTCGACATAAACCCTGCCGAACTACAATTCTTCGTCTACGAAAACAAAGAAAAAATCATAAACGCCCTAACGAACAAACAAATTAACGCCGCAACAATGACCCTATCCGAAGCCGAAAAACAATACAAAGCCGGCAAAATAAAAATACTAGCCGTATCCGCACCAAAACGACTAGACCGACTACCAGAAATCCCGACGTGGAAAGAACAAGGAATCGACGTCATCTTCCAGCACTGGAAAGGGATTATGGGCCCGAAAGATATGACAGAGGAAGAGGTTGCTTATTGGGATGATGTGATTAAGAGGATGGTGGAGAGTGATAGTTGGAAGGGGATTTTGAGGGAGCGGGGTTGGGAGAGTTTTTATAAGGATAGTGGGGAGAGTAGGAGGTTTTTGGAGGAGAGTAGTCAGGAGTATCGGGAGCTAGTGGGGAATAATAGAAATTATTAAATCATACGGTATGGCGTATGATTTTTCTTTTACACATAGTTTGGTAAAATAGTAGTAATTGTAATTTATTGTAACGGTGGGGATGAAAATGTTAGAGCAACTCATAATTGAATTGGCTAAATCAACGAAGCAGGTTGAAGATATAAAAGGTAATAAACCTTATTTGGTTATAAACAAGGATGATGAAGGATTATACGTTGAAACTAAACTTTCACTTGAGCAATATGAAAAGGGCGAGACAGCAATATCTTATTTTAAAGTGAGTTTTGAAATTCTTAAGAATGCTTGGGAAAAACTTATTGATGTTCGTAAGGTAAAGCATGAGGATTTTGGGCAAGCGGGAGAATGTAATGCTTTCTTGGTGGCTTTTTTTTCTCAGTTTCCATTTGTGAATGTGACTGGATCGCGAGCTATTACATTTAAAGAATTCCAAACTGATAATCTACCGAGTGAAAAATATGATAAAGTTATGCTCTTTTTAGAAGAGGTAATGAATGATACATATAATCCGATTAAGTTACGTGAACAAACGGATGAAAATTTATATAGTAGGAAGTCTCGTGCGCGTCAAGATTTAAGGTTACTGGGCTTTTTGAATGAATCCCATGAAATGAATAAGCTTCTATTAAATGAATATGTTCAATCGGAAGATAAAAATGTCTACATTGTCCAGTTAGTTTTAAAGCAGGAATATTTCCGTCATGCTTTATTTGTTCTTGGAGTGTTAGAGAACTATTCAAAGGATGAAAAGAAAGAAGCTTTAGTAGATTTAGGAATGGCGATTGTCCGAAATTCATTAGGGGATAATTTGATGGTTGAATCAGTAGCGAAGCGGCGTACGAATAACTTACTAGATTGGCTTGAACAAGTAGGGTTAGTTAATAGTGAATGGATTCCATCTGAACAATACATAAAAAAGGATGGAGAAAAGGGCGGTAGTATGAACAGTAATTTACGTGAAAAGTTTTTAATGGTTATGAATGAGTATTTACAGGCAAGGACAGAAAGATTTGCGGGCCATAAAATGGGATCGGTTGTTAGGAATGAGATGACAACGGAAATAACGAGGTTACCATTTATTGATCATAATCAGTATGTTGTCACAGGATCAATTGGACAAGGAAACTGGGCTGCTGTTCCATGGCTTGCAATTATGAATAAAGATATTACGACATCTACGCAGCGAGGATATTATATCGTTTATTTATTTAGTGAAGATATGGAGCGATTATATTTAACGTTGGCACAAGGTGTGACGGAAACGTCTAAAGAAGAGATGCAAAAGATTAAAGAAGAGATTCGTGAACAAATACATATGTCCCCAAAGGTAAAAAAAGATGATGAGATTTTCCTAGGAACAAGTCCAAAAGCGAAAGGATATGCGAATTCAACAGCGGCTTATATTGCGTACGATGCTAATAAAATGCCAAGTGAAAAAGAGTTAGTAGAAGATCTAGAAGAAATGCTTCGTTATTATGAGGGATTTATTGCTTACAAAGAGGAAGGAACGAAATATGAAATGATTTATGAGAGGAAAGAAGTGTATTTAGATCAACAATCCATTATCGATCATGTGTCTTCTTATATTCAAAGTAAAGGTTTCTTTTATGAGAAAAAGGATCTTATTAATTTCTTCCTTTCATTAAAGACGAAGCCGTTTGTGATTTTATCAGGTATTTCAGGTACAGGGAAAACGAAAATTGTTCAGTGGTTTGCGGAGAGCTTAGGAGCAACGGAAGAGAATGGACAATTTACGCTTATTCCGGTTCGACCTGATTGGAGTGATAGTTCTGACTTGCTTGGGTATGTGAACCTTCAAGGGGAGTTTCAAGAAAGACCGTTAATTAAGGTTCTTGAAAATGCAGATGCAAATCCAAACAGACCTTATTTTGTAGTGTTGGATGAAATGAATTTAGCTCGAGTGGAATACTACTTTAGTGATTTTTTAAGTGTAATTGAAAGTCGTAAATGGAAAGATGGAAAAATTATTACGTCACCAGTACTTCCAGAATCAATTACGAATAAGCATATTACGATTCCATCAAATGTATATATTATTGGAACTGTAAATATGGATGAAACGACACATCCGTTAAGTAAAAAAGTATTAGATCGTGCGAATACAATTGAATTTAATACCGTTAACTTAGATTATTTTAATTTCTTAATGGATATAGAAGAGAAAGAGGCTGAAATTGTTTCTAATCGTTCTTTAGCAACCGAGTATCTTCATTTAAAAGAATGTTTTAAAGAAAACGAAGATCTTGTGAGAAACATATCAAATATTCTAATAGAAATAAATAAAACCCTTGAATCAGTTGGAGCCCAAGTTGGATATCGTATACGAGATGAAATTTGCTTCTATATGGCATACAACGAAAAAGGAAAGTTATTGTCATTCGATGAAGCACTTGATTATCAAATATATCAAAAGATTTTACCGCGTCTTGCAGGTAGTGATGGAAGAACAGAAGAGGTATTAAAGCAGTTGTATGTATTATGCGCAAATGAAGAATATGATAGCGGCAATAATGATGCTTCATATGCTAAGTATCCTCGATCAGCTAACAAGCTCTCTCATATGTTAAGGAGGTTCGAGTATGATGGTTTCACCTCTTTCTGGATCTAATAATGAGATAGAGCTAGTTAAGATTGAAACAGAGGAGCTATCATTGACGATTAAAGGAAATCCTTATCATGAGAAATATGAGAGTTTAAAAGAATATCACACTATGAACGCAGATGAGATGATGTATTTTCATGTAGAGGGGAAGGCAGAATCTGTTTCTGTATTTGATGCGAGATTGCAGAGGCTAGACGAATGGAACGAACACCCGCCAATCTTTTTTGAGAATAGAAGTTATCAGCTTGTTGTTGTTCCGAAAAATAATAGGCAGTTTTCTTTTTATCATGAACATCCGGGTTTTCGAAAACAAGTTAGTTCTATTCAAATGGGGTCACTTCATGTGTTAATGGGGAATCTTTCATTTCCGAATGAAGTAGGAAATACAACGTTTGAAATTAAAGATGATAAAGATACTTTATTAACTGTTACATTTGAAGTTTTCCCGGCAAAGCTTGATTATAAGGATGATTACAGAGCTTTATTAGATGAGGTAAATGATGAAATTTATAATTTAGCGTTTCATTTACTAAAGAGAACTTACTTAGGAGCATCTGTAATTTACGCTACAAATCCATCGAAGAGTGAATTTTATCGTATTTTAAATGATTCCTTTGAGCGATTTATGAAGTCGATCTCTCATATCAAAAGACAACCGCATCATACACTTATGACTAGACATCAACTTGTACGAGGAGAAAAAATTCGTAAATTGGATTCTGTCGGAATGAACTATTTGCGAAAGCGACCACACTTGCTGCAAGGAGAAAACAATATACCAACTAAAGGTATTACAGCTTACAAGGAAGTGTCATATGATACGCTGGAAAATCGATTTGTTAAATGGATGATTCAAAGAGTCGTACATAAAATAGATGACTTACTTAAGGCGCTAGAACCAAAGTCTAGATATACACGTGGTGTAACTGATGAAGACTTGTTAGAACGTGTGAAAAATATGAAGTATCGAATGAAAAATGAATTGAACGATCCATTTTGGAGAGGAATCGGAAAATTGGATCGCTCAGTCTTTTCACTCGTTATCCAAATGGCGGCAGGCTATAGAGATGCGTATCAAATCTTCTTAATGTTATCGCGAGGTTTAACATTACGAGGACAAATTTTCAAAATGTCGGTAAAAGATGTCGCAAGGTTATACGAATACTGGACATATTTAAGGCTCGGACAAATTTTATCTAAAAAATATATACCGCTCCATCAAGATGTTATTCAAGTTAAACAAGACGGTTTGTACGTAACGTTAGATGAAAGTAAAACCGCCAAAAGAACGTTCAAGCATCCAGTCACTGATGAAGTAATAGAACTGTATTTCCAGAAAAGAAACGGTAGACTGCCAACAGTTACACAAAAACCAGATACGATGCTCGCTATTGAGAAAAAGGGAAAGAGCTATCAATACCAATACATTTTTGATGCGAAATATCGAATTGATTTCGCTGAGAAAGCTCATTACAAAAGGAAGTATGGCACCCCGGGTCCAATGGAAGAAGACATAAATACAATGCATCGCTACAGAGACGCACTAGTAGTAGAACAAGAAGGACCATTTGAACGAACTGCTTACGGGGCGTACGTATTGTTCCCATGGAACCAAGAGGAAGCATATGAGAATCATCCATTTTATAAAAGTATAGAAAAAGTAAATATCGGTGGCTTCCCGTTCTTACCAAACGCAACAAGACTAGTCGAACAATTTCTAGATCATCTCATTGAAAAAAGCCCAGAAGGAATTATAAGAGAAGGCATTCTTCCAAGAGGAACAAAAGAAGAATGGCACTCTTCATTAGAAGAAAAAGTATTAGTAGGCAGTGTGAAAACTGAAAATGACTATGAAACATATAGAAAGAATGGCTTATATCAGCTACCAGTCACACAACTAAAACCAGGATGGCAAGAAGCAAAGTACATAGCATTATATGCACCGAAAAAATGGCACGGAGAAAATGGTGGCATTCAATACGTAGCAAAAATCAAACACATTCAAATGCAACAAAACGATGAGTATATACATTTCGAACTAGAGCCATGGAAAAAACTAGACCATCTCATCCGCCCAGTAGGATACGGCATTCAAACATACACAATAACAACTATGTCGTTATTAAAAGAAGTACAAGAACTCCCGGAACTCTTCATGAAATCAAAAGAAGAACGAATTCTTTGGAAAACGCTGCGTCGTTTTACGAAGCAAGTTAAAGTTGAGCTGGACCATAACAACTTAGATGAGGCTTCTTCTATTAAGAGTTATTATGTGCAGGATGTTCAGATTTGGGTTGATTATGAGAGTGGGGTTGTTATGGTTGGGAGAGATGGGCTAGTTAAAGAGGTTGCTTTGGAGTTGGTTGTTGGTAGGAGTTCGGTGTTGTTTAGGGAGGTTTTAGAAGTGCTAAATGTTAAGGAATAGCACTTAGATACAAAGGTGATTAAGTCATGGATAAAGGCCAAATTTATTTTTGCATGGAACTAATGATTTTAGGTGAAGTGGAGAAACATTTAAATATTATAGATAAATATTAGTTGGATAAAGTGTATTGTTAGCTATGGGAAGAAGAGCATATGAGGTATATGCTCTTCTTTTTATTTGTAAATAAAGTGGATGTAAAATTAAAATGATGACCTCCACCCTGTCAAGATAAAGGTCATATTTTATTTATATTGGTGTTACTAAATTTAATCTATATAATCCTCTTGCACCTCCCCCAACGTCACCCCCTAACCTAAAGAAGACAAATCAAAAAGGGGGGACCAAACCAATCATGAAAACCACCACAAAAGAAAAAAGAAATACCATCATCATGTTACTACTATCAGCCGCAATAGGAATTTTTTCACCACTATTCATGTACATCACACTGGCACGTAAAAATGAAGTGTACAAATACCATTGCCGAAAGGCGTTCAACTTTCATTTTTTAATCTTTCTTCTATTTAATATTAGTTCGCGTATTAGTGATGTTTTATTTTGGATTGTATTTGCCTTAGAGGTCGTTCAAGTGATCATTGTTGCGTGGAAAGTAATACGCGACGAGCCATATCGTTATTTCATTCGAGTTCCTTTATTTAAAGAAGATAAGTATATAGTGGAAGGAGAATAGGTGATGAAACAAGAAGTGGAGATAAGGGGAAAGCGAATTTTTATTATGGCCGCAGTGTTGTTTATTGCGATTTATATTATTTTACGAAAAAGAAAGTATGAGTACTTTTATGACGGTATTAGTGAGTATGAACATCGTTATAGAAGGAATGTTCCTTTTGTATTGCTTGTTGTAGGTTTGTTTCAATATTGTAGGCGGAATGAGATGAGCTTTTCTTATATGCTTCAGTATGTGAAAGAGAAGTTCGCGGAGTAGGTGATGATATGGCGTGGATGATTAGTGAGTTTGCAAGTGTTGGGGATGTTACGGTGCGGACGCTTCGTTATTATGACAAGATTAATTTATTAAAACCGAGCGATTATACTGAGGGTGGGCATCGGTTATATACGAAAGATGATTTGTATGTGCTGCAGCAAATTCAATCCTTTAAGCATCTCGGTTTTTCACTTGGGGAAATTCAAAATATTATATTGCAGCGTGATATTGAGACCGAAGGGTTTTTAAAGAAAATACATTTTCAAAGGGAATTGCTTTTGGCAGAACAAGAAAGAATTGCGAAGGTACTTTCGCATATGGATGAGATGACGAAGAAGTTTCAAAAGGAAGAACGAGTGGATGTCGCGTTGTTCTCTTCATTTCTTCAAACTTTTATATGGGAGAAAGAAAATAAAGAATGGTTAGAGGAACACTTTTCAAAAGAGAGTGTCCAATCGTTTTATAATAATAAGGAATTAAAAGAAAAGTTTGATCGGCGTTTTATGGATGTGATAGGGAATTTGAAAAAGTATAAGGAAGAAGAGAAGGATCCGAGTCATTATGATGTTCAAGTTACCTTGAAGGAATTTTTCAATGTTATAGAAGAAGTAATGAACTACCTTGATACACCTCAAAGTGATATAGAGGATATAATCCGAAAATCAAACCTCCCACTATCCGAATTCCCAACCCTCTTCACAACCGAAGAAGAAAACTATATAAAAGAAGCAATGAAGCAGTTTAACACCTAGTTAAACTGCTTTTCCATTATAATAGAAGAAAAATCAGTGGAGGGAAATCCCATGCCAACCTACAACAAACTAACCCAAAATAAAATCCCAAAAATAATAAAAACTAGCGGAAAAATACCCACAACAAGAATCCTAAACGAAGGTGAATACATAGAGGAACTCTGCAAAAAAACACAAGAAGAACTAACAGAATACATTGAGGCAAAAACAAAACCCGATAAACTCGAAGAACTATCCGACCTACTAGAACTAATAAACGCCCTAGCCGAACACGAAGGCACAACACTAGAAGAAATAAACAACATCCGTAAAAAGAAAGCAGAAGAACGAGGTGGCTTTTCAGATCGCGTCTTCCTAATCGAAGTAACCGATAACTAGCCCCTCCTAAGCCCCTTACAAGCCCCTACCAAGTAATAAATCACTAAGAAAAAACATAACAAAAACAAAAACACCAACAAACACCGTAGTAGTAGTCAAAAAAAATTTGAAATAACACGCCAAAAACCCACCCCTCCTTCCTATATATAGTACAAAGAGGAATTTTTCATTTTTGAATCAGGACGGGAGGAATTGGGATGGCGGTGTATCGTAATGTGCAGGTGAATTTTTGGCAGGATGATTTTGTTTTGGATTTGACGCCGGAGGAGCGGTATTTTTATGTGTATTTGTTAACTTGTTCGAAGACAACGCAGTGCGGGATTTTTCCGTTTCCGAAGCGGTTAGCTGAGATGGAGACTGGTTATAACAGGGAGACTGTTGATAAGCTTGTGCAGCGCTTTGTTGATTATGGGAAGATTCTTTATGATGCGGATACGAGGGAGTTATTCGTTTTGAATTGGCTTCGCTATAATCCTGTGACGAATACGAATGTGGAGAAGTGTGTGCTTCGTGAGCTGAAGGGTGTGAAGAATAAGGAGTTTGTACATATGTTTCTTCAGAAGTGTGCGGAGGAGGAGCTGAGTGTTCCGATGCTTTTAGCACATTTCGGTATGCCGAGTGATTTGGCTGTGGATGATGTAGAGCCGGTTTGCGAGGAGACAGAGGCAGAAGAGGTTATAGAGGAAGAGACGGGAAGTCGCGTGTTTTCTTTTTACGAGCAACATTTTGGTAGTTTGTCTCCGTTTGCGGTAGAGGAATTGAGTGCATGGATGGAAGATTTGTCAGAGGAGCTTGTGCTGAAGGCTCTTCAAATTGCGTTTGAGAATAATAAGCGGACGGTTGCTTATGTGAAGGGGATTTTGAGGGGGTGGCACGGGAAAGGATTTACGAAAGTGTCTGAGGTTGAGGCGGATACGGCTCAGTTTAGGAAGAAGGAGTCGTCTGTTAGTACCGGGGAGACGGAGGAGTTTTTGACGAGGTGCGAGGAGTGGGAGAAGAATGCACTGTCAGAGGAAGAGTTGCAGCGCTTTTTAGCGGAACGCGGGTGGCGGCCATGAGTATTCAAAATGTGGAGGCGGAGAAGACGGTGTTAGGTTCTCTATTACTTGATGGAGAGCTTATTAAGGAGTGCCGTTTGACGGAGCAGTATTTTTCTATGCCAGTGCATAAGTCTATATTTCAGTTAATGCGAAAAATGGAAGAGGAGGGGCAACCGATTGATCTTGTGACGCTCATTTCTAGGATAGATTCGAATTTTTTGAAGGGGATCGGAGGAATGGAGTATTTTATAGGGTTAATGGATGGTGTGCCTGCGACTAGCAACTTCTCTTATTATGAGGGGCTTGTTCGAGGTGCCTGGAAGATGTATCAGGCTGGTGTTCTTGGGCACAAGATGGGAGAGCGTCTTATTACGGAGAAGAATGAGAAAATTATTGGTGAGACGATTACGGAACTTTGTGAGTTAGAGGAAAAGGACTGTGTATGTGAGTTTGATTTGAAGGATGCGTTAGTTGGTTTGTATGAAGAGCTTCATCAAGATACGAAAGAGAATACTGGTATTGAGACTGGTTATACATCGTTAAATAAGATGACGTGCGGATTGCAGGAAGGTGATTTTGTTGTTCTTGGTGCGCGTCCTTCTATGGGAAAAACGGCGTTTGCGTTAAATATCGCGCTGCATGCGGCGAAGTCTGGAGCGGCAGTTGGATTGTTTTCGTTAGAGATGAGTAGTAAGCAATTGCTAAAAAGGCTGGCGTCTTGCGTAGGTGAAGTGTCAGGAGGCAGGCTGAAAAATCCGAAGCACCGTTTTGCGATGGAAGACTGGGAAAAGGTGAGTAAGGCGTTTGCGGAGATCGGGGAATTACCACTTGAGATTTACGATAATGCAGGTGTTACGGTGCAAGATATTTGGATGCAAACTCGTAAGTTAAAGAGGAAGCACAGTGATAAAAAGCTTTTAGTTATTGTAGATTATTTGCAGCTCATTACGGGCGATCCGAAGCATAAGGGTAATCGGTTTCAAGAGATTAGTGAGATTTCTCGTAAGCTTAAGTTATTAGTGCGTGATTTGAATGTTTGTGTAGTAGCGTTGTCACAATTGTCTCGATCAGTAGAGTCACGTCAAGATAAGCGCCCGCTTTTATCCGATTTAAGAGAGACAGGACAAATTGAGCAAGATGCGGATGTCATTATGCTTATGTATCGTGAGGATTATTATGATAAGGAAACGATGCAGAAAGAGATGACGGAGATCCATGTGGCGAAGCATCGTAATGGGCCTGTGGGTAGTTTTAAACTGAGATTTTTGAAGGAGATTGGGCGGTTTGTGGAGGGGAAATAGTGAAAAGATTGGAGTATCAATTTGCAAATAAAATAAAGCATAAGTTTTCCATTTCATTAACTTATGCTTTATTTTTTGATTCTTTCAATATGTTTCTTATTTTTCCATAAAGAAGGATTTTCGCTCTGTAGTAATCCATTGCTCCAAATTGTCTTGGCTACGTCGGACAAGTCGATTCACTAACACATCATGCCACACATAATCCTCTAATAGGTATATATGAACAGGGTCATCTGTATAAAAAGCAACATTACGCTCCTCAAGTGATGGTCCATAAATCATCTCTTTAGAATCTATTGATAAAATAAACCAATGTTCTGTAGACAGAGTTTCTGTATAAGGTGTTATACGATGGGCTTCTAGATTTTTAATGGGATTTTCAACATGCAGGGTAATACCTTGTACTGTAACTGTATCAGCTACCTCAGATAGTTCCTCTTTTAACGCTTCATACATCTCATCCCACATAGAAATGACAATACGTTTTTGGGCTTTTTTTATTAATGCCTGACAGTAGCTAATTATTGTTTTATTGTCTTTTAAAGTAATCACTCGATTATCCGTTTTTTCCTCGAAAGTTTCTAGTTTTTTTAATGAATCACTGATTACTTCATAAGTAGACTGCCATTCTGATTGCGCCTTTTGTAAAAAGATTTCAACAGGTAGAGGTGAATAGCGAGTGGTGTCATTTATTTCTTCCTTCATGACAATTCCTTTTTCTACAAGGTTACCCAAAATCTCATAAATTCGCGCTCTTGGGATACCCGAATCCTTACTCACTTGGTAGGCAGTGACAGGTCCCTGTTTAACAAGAGATACATAAGATTTAGCTTCATATTCATTAAAACCAATTTTTTTAAGCTGTTGCACTATGTAGTCCACTTTTTTCGTCCTCCGATGTTTGCTTTTATATTTCAACGTTACAATAACTGTTTACATTTAGCAAATTATTAGTTACTATTCTGATAGTGACTAAAGGGGAGGTTAATAGTATGGATTTTTATTTAGACCCATCAGTATTAATTATTTTGATTGCTTTTGGATTTTTAGCTGCATTTATTGATTCAGTTGTAGGTGGTGGAGGACTCATTGCCTTACCCGCTTTATTATTTACAGGACTGAATCCAGCAAGTGCAGTAGCAACGAATAAACTAGCATCGACAATGGGAAGTGCAACTAGTAATATTGTGTTTTATCGTTCTGGTAACCTTGATTTGAAATCAGCGTTTAAATTATTTCCACTCACGTTCATAGGTTCCATAATAGGTGCATGGACCGTTCATTTAATGAACCCAGAAGTATTGAAGCCATTGATGCTAATAATGCTCGGTGTGGTTGCTATTTATACGATTTTCAAAAAGGATTGGGGTAGTATTTCCACTCATAAAAAATTGTCTGGTCGACACGTCATTATCTTTACTTTTTTTGTTTTTGCTATTGGTTTTTATGATGGATTTCTAGGTCCTGGCACAGGTTCGTTTTTAATGTTTTCTCTTTTATTTATTGGGTATGATTTTTTAAAAGCAGCAGGTAATGCGAAGTTTCTTAATTTAGGAAGTAATGTTGGTGCATTGTTGATATTTATGTATGTAGGGCAAGTAAACTATGCGTATGGTTTTATAATGGGGATTGCTCAAATTGCTGGAGGGATCGTTGGCTCCAAATTTGCTATAAAAAAAGGAAGCGGGTATGTTCGTGTCCTTTTCATTACAGTAACCTGTTTATTGTTAGCGAAAAATCTGTATGACTATATTCGGTAAGTAATTTTGAACATCTTCACTTCAAAGAACGTAGAAAAGGTCAAATATGAAGGCTACATAAAATATAAGAAGATACTAGGGGCAAATTTATTTTAACATTTTTTAGATGCTACCTTATTCGAAGATAGCATCTAAAAAAGTCTCATTTAAAAGAAAATCTAAGTGAAGAGAATGAAAAAAATATAAACTCATATTTTTCTGGGGTATGTTTATTGATCATAGTGAAATGTTTACTCTATATTCCTCTTAAAACTAACCCGCAACAACCCCTTAAAATCCACCTCAGCAATCAACACACTTAACAATATAAGCGTCGCCCCTAAGTAGCCTTTCCCTGTGAGCGTTTCGCCTGTGAAAACGAAAGCAAATCCTGCGGAAAAGACAGGTTCTAATGAAAAGATAAGACCTGTATGTGTGGGCGTAGTGTATTGCTGGGCGATAACTTGCACGATGAAAGCGACTGCGGTACAAAATATGCTTAAGGCTAATATGATTAGCCATGAGTTGATCGTGCTAGGAAGTTTTGGGGTTTCCATCACTAATGAAAAAATAAGACTAAATAGGCCGACGAAACCGAGTTGTATGACTCCGAGCGCAATCGAGTTCACATGTTTTGTTACGTTTCCAGTAATGATGACGTGAATCGCATAAAATAAGGCAGATAGTATGCAAAATATATCGCCGTTACCGATCTTGAATTCACTAGTTAATGTTAATAAGCCAATTCCTATTATCGTTAACACAATTCCTAATATAACTTTCTTTTCAGGAATGTGTTTTAAAAATATAGCTGATAATATCGGAATGAAAATGACTGTGAGACATAGTAAGAAACCAGCATTAGAGACACTAGTATACTTTGTACCGAATGTCGCGAAAATGTAAACGATAAATAAAACGGAAGCTAGTATAAAAGCATATTTTACAGTTTTAAAATCGACTTTGAATAAGTGTTTGTAAAATATTAAACCTGATAAAAGAAAGGCAATAATAAATCGTAATGCGATTAAATTATATTCTTCTATGCCATCAAGTCCAAGCTTTGTAAGTAGGATGGATGCACCCCAAAAAAATGTAACTAGTAGTAGCATTAAATCAGCTTTTAATTGTATTTTCATTTCTAGGCCCTCGTTATGTATAATTTATGATTCCATACCCCTATCCCCATTGTTTATTTTAATATTAATTCTGAATATTTGGAACAAAAATTTATCGACGTTTTATTCTATAGTTACGTACGAATTAACGTTATCTACCGCAAAAACATTAGCGAAGTTAAATCCAAACATGACGTTCATTTACGTATCTGGTAGCGGCACAGATAGTACAGAATCAGGACGTACGATATGGGCGAGAGTGAAGGGAAGAACGGAAAATGAATTGTTGCGTTTACCTTTTAAAGCCGCGTATATGTTTAGACCAGGATTGATCATTCCGGCAAATGGTGTGAAATCAAAAACGAAATCATATCAATTGATGTATGATGTGATGAAGCCGTTGAACTCTCTTTTGAAGAGATTCGGCAGTGTTATAACTTCTGAGCAGTTGGGAAGAGCTATGGTGCGAGTTGGGAAAGATGGATATTCTCGTTCAATTATAGAAAGTTCGGATTTGAAGAAAATCGGTAAGTAATAGTATGTAAAAAACGCCTATTTCATATAGGCGTTTTTTTGATGGTGAAGTTATTCTTCCTCAAACTGAAAAATATCCCGGTTAATAAGTTGGTGAAGATATTGGTCCATTTCAGCAGCAGAAACGCTTCTTTCATTTTTAAACCACCACGCACTTAATGAGGTGATTGCCCCTGAATAAAATTCAATGGTTAAATCATTTGGCATCGTATGGTTTTTACACAGTTGATTTAACGCTTCTATTTCTTGTTTTCTTGTTTCGTGACTTAAATACTGTGTCCGGCTAATAAATTGTTCATCAGACATTTGCGTCTCTAATATTTTACCGATTTCTTCATGGTGTAGAAATTGTTCCATCACTTGAAATGGTTTACTTAATCGATCTGAAACCGGTATTTCAGCAATCATCTTGCCATAGCGTTTAAATCCAAATGTTAATAAAGCATCTTTATCTTCAAAGTGTTTATAAAAAGTTGTTCGGTGTACCATTGCACGATCACAAATTTGGTTAATCGTGATGGTACTATATTTCTGTTTTGATTGCGTCATTAATTCAAATAAGGAATCCCATAGTAATTTATGTGTACGTCTAATACGTAAATCAAGTTGTTTTTCATTATCATTCATCTACAATTCTCCTTTTTTGTAGATTAAATATACAATGGCTGAAAATTGATTCTCCCTTTTTAATCTACATATGTATATTATATTACATGTGTTCCGTTGTATTTAAAGCTTTTTAAGTAAGAAACAGGAGGAGAATTTGCAAATGAATATAACAACTAAGAGCCCTGCAAGTGGCAAAGTTGATACTTCTAATATGAAACATACCCCGATTTTAATTGCATTACTTTTAGGGGCAATGGTTGCATTATTAAACGAAACATTACTTGGTAATGCGTTAACTGTATTAATGAAAGAATTTGACGTAACAGCTTCAACTATTCAATGGCTTTCTACAGCATACATGTTGGTGGTTGGGGTTTTAGTCCCGATTACAGCGTTACTTCAGCAATGGCTCACAACGAGACAAATGTTTTTGATCGCTATGGTAACGTTTTTAGTCGGTACATTAATTGCGGGATTTGCACCGACATTTTCCGTTTTATTAGTCGGCCGTATCGTCCAAGCAGTAGCGACGGGGTTAATTTCACCGTTATTAATGAATACGATTTTAATTATTTGCCCGCCTGAAAAGCGCGGTGCCACGATGGGATTAATCGCACTTGTGATGATGGCAGCTCCAGCAATTGGTCCTACATTATCAGGAGTAATCGTTGATTCATTGAATTGGCGCTGGTTATTCTACATTGTTATTCCTATCGTGATTATTTCAATTATGATTGGGATGAAGTACATTCAAAATGTTACGGAGTTAACAAGACCAAAAGTAGATTATCCATCTATTCTTTTATCGACATTAGGATTCGGCGGGCTTGTGTATAGCTTTAGTGCATCAGGTGATTTAGGATGGTCCGATGCTAAAGTGTACGGCGCTTTAATTGTTGGGCTTATATCACTATGTATTTTTGTCGTGCGACAATTAAAAATTGAGAATCCAATTTTAGAATTACGTGCATTTAAAGTGCCGATGTTTACAATATCAGTTGGATTAATCGTCATTGTGATGATGTCGTTATTTTCAACGATGACTTTATTACCGATGTTCCTGCAAACAGTTTTACTCGTTACAGCATTTAAATCAGGACTAATAATGCTTCCGGGAAGTATTATTAGCGCCATAATGGGACCAATCGCAGGTAAACTATTTGATAAATTTAGCCCGAAAGTTGTTATCGTTCCCGGCATTGTGTTAGTAGGGATTGCAATGTTCTTATTTAAAGGCATTACTCCTGACACATCAATGGTACAAATTATTGTCATGCATAGCGTATTAATGGTTGGACTCATGTTCGTAATGACAGCACAAACATACGGTTTAAATCAATTAACACCAGATTTATATCCGCACGGAACAGCACTGTTTAATACGTTACAGCAAGTAGCTGGCGCAATTGGTACGGCTATCTTTATTTCGAAAATGTCGTCAGGAACAACTAAGTATATGGAAAGCTCAGCAAATCCAATGGACCCAGTAGAGAAGTTAAACGGTTTAACCTCTGGATTCCAAGGTGCATTTACACTAGGGTTAATCTTTATCGTTATTGCTTTTATCGTATCGTTGTTCTTAAAAGAAGAGAAAAAGGAAGTAAAGGCAACGCAGGTTTTACAGAATGAGAATTAAGCTTCATATAAAAAAGACATCTTTACGATTAAAGATGTCTTTTTACATTTCTTTCGTAATATCATACTGCAACAACTGCCGTTGATCATAAAACTTCTCAAAAACGATGCCCATTACATAGAAGAACAACAGACCGAAGCAAATGTGAATGAGCGTGAAGGTAGCTCCGAATGAAGAAAATTCATAGACCATAATCGGTAATTTCGCAGTTGTCCAAACACCTAAGAAAAATACGATGTACCTAATGCTGGCGCCTTTTTTTAATAGTAGTGCTGCAATCGGAAAGGCAACATAGAGGGGACCAGCTGCAATTCCGCCTAATAATAGAGAGAATAATATTCCATATATGCCGGACTTTTCTCCCATATATTTCATTAGTGTTTCTTTCTTCACCCACTGATCAAGTAACCCTACAAATACTAGGACAGGGGGGAGTAGAAACAACATATCTAAAATGCTATTCCCCGTTAATTGTAATGCGCTCCATCCTAAAGATTGGTTTATAAAAGTTAGTATGATAAGTCCAATCAGCAAAATGAAAAAGAAGCGATATCTTTTTAGTTCATTCATACCATCACCACCCAAATGATATATGAGAATAGGAGTGACATGAGTAATGCAGATGCATTACGAGCGTAAGCAAAGCTTCGTCCGAATATCTTTTGTTCCATCGGCAAGGTTGTAATTCCTACTGACATTAGTGTAGACATAAGTGCCGCAACTTGAGGAAGGCCTGCGCCGTGCTGTACTAACGTATTACCAAGAGGAAAGACGACAAAGCTTGGGATAAGTGCCACAGATCCGAGTATTGCAGAATAAATAATACCTAACAATCCGGACTGTTCTCCAATGATGGAAGAGATGAAGGACGGCGTTAAGATAGAAAGTGATAGTCCAACGAAAAGCATAATGGAGAGCATGGCAGGGAGGAGGTTTCGAAATATTTTCCATGATTTTAATAGGGCAGCTTTCGTTTTATTCCGATCTTTCATAAAAGAAATCCCCGTAAGAATAATCGCCAAAGTGTAAAGGATAGCGCCATTAATCATGATTAGATTCCTTTAAGTCTTTATATTTGTTTAAGAAAAAGGTTAAGTTTTTCATTTTTTCCTCAATATCCATTTGAAAATCCGCTAATTGTTCTTTTCCGGCTGTAGTAATTTTGTACATCTTTCTCGGCTTATCTGGAACGGATGTACTTACATAAGATTCAATAGCACCTTCGTTTTCTAATTTCTTCAGCGTGCGGTAAAGGATGGCACTATCGATTGGATTGACCGGAAGTTCTTCGTCACATTTCTGAAGTAGCTGCCCGCCATAGTTATCGCCTTCTGCTAAAAATAACAAAAGAAATGCACCTGTATGTCTTCCTGTATGCTTCATGAATATACCTCCTAGAATGAATTGGAATATATACTGTTAATGACAGTATACTGTTGTTAACAGTATATGGTGCATGAAGTGCTATGTCAATTTTAAAATGTTACTGAGGGGAAATGGCAATTCATGTTTTAATCTTGTTAAATAACAAAATAAAAGCCTACTGTTTTCTTGTGACAGTGGCTTTCATAGTTGGTAAACTACTATATTACGCTTAGGGAATCTCGCCTTTTGATAGTAACACATATATGTTAGCCCTATATTGAGAAATAAAAAAAAGACACTCTCAAGAGTGCCTCTTATTAGCAGCCGAATCCGCCGCCCCAACAGCTAGCTCCAACGATGATTAATAAGATAAAGAGCACAACAAGTAAGGCGAATCCACCGCCAAAACCACAGCCTCCACCACAACTACCACCATAGCCTCCACAACTACCACCATAGCCCATATTAACTCCTCCTTCCATAAAGTCCATATATTAATGGATTTATATCACTTTATGTTTTTACGGATAAACTTGAGCAGGTCCTTTTGAAAAAATAAAAGTACTCGGTATTTTAAAAGAGTTGACGAACTTATTTTTGTCACGAGTATTCCGCTTATTACATATGGTATTTTATTCTGTGCATTGGGGGAAAGGAGATCGTTATGGCTAATTCTGAGATGATATTACGTTTACTTACGGATTTAAAGATTGAGCAGCAAGCTTTAAAAGAACAGCTGGAGAAAATGCAAACAGCTTTGAGTATTCTTGAAGAAAAACCAACTATTCCTGAAGAGAAATCAACTATTCTTCAAGAGAAACCAGTTGTTACAAAGCAACGTGGACATTCTGGGTTTCCAACATCTTTTCGTGATTGGAGAGCATCTTCTCAAAAGAACTAAGGAATCCTGTTATAGTGAGTTATACAAGTACAGTCTACTGTTGTAGTTAATACAGAGGCTGTACTTTTTGTTATGTTAGTATAAGTTGTGATAGGTGGTTTATATTTTCTTTGACTATTCCACCTTTAACTCGATCCCTTTATCCAGCATATCTCCATTAATTTTCAAAGTTAATCCTTGTGTGTTTTTCGGTACATCGAATACAATTTTCCCTTCCGAATTTTCATTAGGATTAAGAACACCAAATTTAAATGTAGAGGTATTTGCAGCTTTAAGTACTAATTGAGACTCATTAGAAATGTAATATTCTCTTCCTAGTCCGTCAATTAATTTAAAGTTGTTACTATGTAGTGTAATGGGTTCCTTTTGGCTATTATAAACTGAGACGTCTAATACTTTAAATACACCTTGTGCTGTAACCTCTCCACTACCTATAGCATCTAATGACTCTGCATAGGGTATTGATATGTATACATCAGAAGAAACTCCCTGAGTGGAAAGCTTTTCTTGCGAATCCTTGTTACTAAGTTCAGTATTCTTTGTTTCTTTAGGCGCCGTATGCTCGTTTTTCGTGTTATTACTAGATGTATCATGTGAACTGCAAGCTGATAATCCAAATAAGAATGTGCTACATAATAATGATGTTAATAACTTTTTGTTCATAGTTTGTTCCTCCAAAATAGAAGTACTTTCATGGGTGCTGTAATGATTTAGTACATCTATATTTTTCTTTATATGTATTAAATGCTACATCTTATTATATTGTTTTTGGAATAAAAAGGAAACTTGATGCAAATAAACAAGACACTTTGCAGTGTCTTGTTTATTTAAGTTATGCGCATTACTTAATAAGACGTTAGTTACTCATCCTGAACATGAGTAACTATGTAGGGTGGTTTAATTATAACATTTTAACCAGTAATGGGTCTATATGGAATTCTCAATAGTTGTTTTTAATTATTCAGAATGATACATGTGGTGAAAGGTATATATTATCTATAATAATTGTATATATAACTAGCCTTGTAATGAGTTTCTACTATATTTGAAATTGAAATATAAATGAAAAGAAAAGCACAAAGAAGGGGCTGTGGAATATGGGCGCTGGGGGAACTGGATTATTTGTATTTCACACTAAAGACCGAAAGTGATGAAGTGTTGCGTAAATAACTAATTTGGATGACTTGAATGTATAAACCTAAAAACTTTCCTTTATGAAGAGCTTTTTATTACAAAGAAAAGACACCCATATAAGAGTGTCTTTTCCAATAGTTTTTTAGCAGAAGCAAGAAGCTCCAACAATGATCAATAAAATAAACAATACAACTAGTAAAGCAAAGCCGCCGCCACAACTACTACAACTACCACCAAATCCCATAATAGTTCCTCCTTTAATAAGAGGGGAAAACAAGGGGTCACTCATGTATTTTAACGGATTCAATTTACTTTATGTTTTTTACGCAATAATTGAGCAGGTCCTTTTGAAAATAAAGAAAAGACACCCTAAGGTGCCTTTCTCCGACTTGAACCATCTTAATTTTAATAATATTGGTCATTGAGAAAAAAGAAAAAGCCCTATATAGGGGTATCACCACACGACTAGCCAGCACTCACACCCAAAAACAGGATGGAATGATAAAATGCAAGTTTAAGGAGGGGGAAGAATGAAAAATGTACATAGATGGTTAAATTATTTTGGTTTTATATGTGTGTGCATGTCTAGCTTCGGTTTTGTTTCTCGTTGGATTTTTCGTGATGTGATTGCACTCGATCAATTACTTGTTTTGAGTATATTTAATAACAGTATTTTTTGTGAAACGTTGTAGTAAAGAGTTACGAGGTGATAAAGGTTAATCGCCCTAAATGTAGTTTTAGAATTTCGCAATCGGAGTATATTGTTGAAAAAGGCTTATTGAATAATGACAGTTTATTTTAAGAAAGTAAATCGATAATATAGTAAATAATACTTTCCTTGACCCTGTACTATGGCACAGGGTTTATACTTTATATGAGGTGAGACAGATGCAATATCTTATTATCGAAACTTTAATAGATTCAGAAAAGAAAGTAGAAGAATATTTATAAAAATAATAAATTGTAAAGGTGGGAGAATAATGGAAGATTGTTGTAGTAACCTTAAAGGAATAAAAATTGAAAATAATGGTCATTGTCCATCATGTAAAAATAAAGCTAAGAATGTAAATTTGATTACACTAAAATCATTGCTTAAACCATCGGCATTAGAAACATTAAATGCTAAAGAAAATCACTATTTTTGTTCAAACGAAGATTGTGATGTAGTCTATTTTGATACGAATAATAAAAAATACTTTGTATCTGACATAAAGGTAGCTGTAAATCAAAAAGATGACTCAGCAACTACACCAATTTGCTATTGTTTTGATTGGACAAAAGAAAAAATCAAACAATATGTAGAAAATGGACTTACTCCTAATCCAGTAGAGCATATTCGCGAAAACATAAGAGAAAATCGATGTGGTTGTGAAGTAAACAATCCACAAGGTAGTTGTTGTTTAGGCAATGTTACAACTTATATTAGAAAAATGTCATAAGGAACTTAAATGTTGCTTTTTTTCACCAAAATACTTTGGGGTATTTCAAGATCTCAAGTCGATGGGCATGTGGCGTTGCCTCATGCTCACCAAGCTAGTTAGTGTATGTTAAGTAAACCTTATGGATTTGTATATCTCATCCATCCACTTTCAGATTGTTTCGCTTTATACTTCCCATAAGACAGAAGCTTCATTGCCGAGCGATTGGCCGCATGAAAAACCAAGTTTAGCTTCAATTCTTCCTCCATTTCACTGGGATAGGTGGTAGATTCATAAACATAATAACCCGCCATGATACAGGGGATTACTTGCTCCGGTTCAAATCCATAAGCAGTTGCATCATCCACAACCAAATCAATGATGCATCGGTTTCCATCTTTAACTTTTTTCTGTAGTAATTTTTTTACCGATCCTGGTACTAATTCTAATATTTTATCCTTCATGTCAGTCACCTCATCTTTTATCATGTCCAGATAGCCTGGGGATATGTGTCAAACAGAATGAAGTTCCAACCGTAATTACACTGGTTTAACAAGATCTTAAGGACTATATCACCCTAAAAGAGAAAATAGCTTTAAATAAAAGAAATCCCGATTGTCTGCGGGGCTCCTAAGGGTAATCGTCAAGTAATGACGTACTCGACTAATTAACGATATCATGAATTTTTTGGTGAAAATACTGGTAAATGTGTCCGAATTAATGAGGGCATCATTTGGAACAAAAACGCTATTTTAATTTCAAACAAAAGAACAGTCAGCAAAAGCTAACTGCTCGGTTCTCCAAGGGGGAACAAGGAGAAAGTAACTTAATCGGTTGTCTTCAGTATTGACGGAATATTGAATTTTATTCAGGGATCTATGTTATATGATTGATAAAAAATTCCTTTATTAGCAGTAAAACTCCGAGGAGAGACAAGACTTCAATTGAGAACCAAAACATGCTTTTTTGAGGTTTTTTAAACTCCATTATTATGGAAGAAAATAAAAAGGTTGCAATCATCATGATAATTAAGAGACGGATTATATCAGACATTAATAGCAATCCGAATATTTAATCAGTTTCATTATATAGTTATTTCCAATGAGATGGAATTTAAGAATTGTTTTATTGAAATTCGAACAAAAAAGGTCCTGTTGTCTCCAACAGAACCTTTTCTAAAATGGCAAAGAGTAACTCTTACCTTACTCTTCTGCTATATAATACACAAAATACGTATAGATGTGTAGAACAAGAAATTCCAATATAATTATTTGAATAAAGTGTTTAAAAGTATCTTGTCGGGGTTTAATATAAGGAATTAAATTACAAACGTTGATTTATCAATGGATATTAATGATGAACTAGAAAATGATAGTTAATAAAGAAATATTACAATAATAAAATATGAAATATTGCATATTCAATTGAAATAGAAGTTTACAAGTAGAAAGCGAGGAATAACAATGGGGCTAGGAAACCATAGAACAGAAAATAGATTGAGTGTAAATGACAGGTGTTCCGGGTTCTACTATTTATGCGAAGAATGTCATTGGGAATTCCATAGACACTTCGAAACAGTTAAATCACACGAGTATGTTACGGAGACACCTAAATATACAGAATTGATAGGATTATGGGAAGTATTGAATGATCCATTATCTATGAAAGAGTTCAAGGAACTTGTTTATAAAGGATTGTATTTAAAAAGAAATGTACAAAAATCATTTAATGAAGAAGAAATAGAAGCAAACAACAAACAATTAAAGTAGCGAATTCGATGCTTTTTTATTTTACATAGAAAAAAGGAAACCGCAAAGGATCCTTTTTATATTAAGCTGCTTTATAATTTTTATTTTTAATCCTATTTCTAGTATCCATAAATGCGGCGAATGTCGCTATAGCACCACCTAAATCATAAACTTGGAATTTGTGGACAAAAGCAAGTCCTACAATGAAATTGTAGCTGTATATAAAGCATGTAATACCGAACAGCCATAACATGAACTTTAAATCTTTTAAGCTCAATCTATAATTCTTAATTTTTTTCCACATATGTATCAACTCCTATTGTTCTGAGGTTCTATAGTTTTTCTTGCAGATCTCTCGCATGTTTACGATAAAGAATAGAAAGAAGATAACAGCTGCGATGCCATTAACCCAGTAATACGTATGTCCCATCGTGAATCCATCATAGAAGGAATAGGCATTCCAAATTATAAGGATTATTGAGCAGATAGTAGAGATCATTAATGATCCAAAACTTCTCATGCTTTTCACCTCGATTCAAAGTTTTAGAACTTTTCATACAATTATACATTTAAATAAAAAGATTTACAAAAGGAATTACCATAAGGAGGGGGGTATGACTATACGCTCTAACGGGACAAACTGTTGGGAATTGTGAAGGAAACGGCGGTTCTAATGTGGATATCAATATGTTAAGTCAGGTGGATTCGATACTAACTCCTTAGATGAAGCTATTCAAGCTATGGCAGAACGAGGAATAAAAGGTAGCGTTAATGTTGATTCACTTTCTGGACTGTGTTATATCCAAACCGATGTCCTACCTAATACAGAGTTAGATAAGATTACTTGGTGGGTGGATACTTGATCAGGTGGTAAATGGTGGTATGAATATATCAAAGTTAGATAATAGTTGAAGCCTTCCTTAATCGGGCGTTTTCAACTATTATCTAAATGCTTCTTTAGTTTTCTCTATTGTGTTCTGTTCCTCTTTTGTATTTGTAAATTCGATAACCATAACAGACAGTCCAAAACCTAAACAAACAGCCTTTATCTTGCTAATTCTCACAAGAACTTACACTTTTTCTCTATCTGTATTTAACCTAGAATACAAGATTCTTTCATTTTTATTCCTGGATATATTTGAAAAACTGTATGTTTTTTATCTCAAATCAATTACATCTATAAATTTAAGGAAAACTCTGTTATAAGATGCATCAGTGCAAGTTATTAAATTCTTTATCGGATTTATGTCAGTTACAGTCACATATCTAGTAAGTAAATGACCATCTCTATAATAAGTAATCAATACCTTCTCTTCAGAAAGAAATGAACATAGTAACTTGTTTTCAATAATTTCTTGTTTGTCTTGGGTTAATGTAGGGCGCTCCACTTTTGTTTGTTTTTTAACAATCTTACCAATACCGATGAATTTCTTCGGTATTGAAGCGAATGGAGTCCGCTTAATCATTCCTATTTCTTTTGGCATATGTGTATAGTTCATGCTGTACATCTCCCTGATTGCTATAAATAACTGTATCATTATATCAATTTTTGAAGATGTTAGGATTATTTATATAATTATAAAATAAACATTTAGAGGTTTTTGACTCCTTATAAAATCAACCCAATTTAACTAAGTATGATTTATATATATAATTGAGTAATGAACATGAATCAATTATTGTCATAGATGTAAGCAACATTTATAATGCAAAAGAATTGCATTTACTTCTTAAAGAGAAGCTTGAGTTTCCTAATTTGTACGGGGAAAACTGGGATGCTTTTTGGGATTGTATTACAGGATTTGTGTGTCCTTTGCCAAACAAAATGATCTTCGACGGATGGTCAAAGTTTGAAAAAAGGTTACCGAGAGATACGAAAATAATGAAAGAGTGTCTTCTTGATTATAATGAAGAGGATAGAAAGGATCCTGCATGAGCGTCTTTTTTATTAAAATTTATATTTTAAAGAGTTACCTAGAAGAGAACAAGCTATTAATTAACAAAAAAGAAAAGACACCCTAAGGTGCCTTTCTCCGACTTGAACCATCTTAATTTTAATAATATTGGACTCCCGTCCGAATATTATTTTACCATGTTAAGTTGTTTTTGGAAATATGCCATATCGATAATTACAATATACGTTTTAGTTTTTAAATTATTTATCTTTCTAAAAGTTGAAATTAATAAGAACCCCATAAATGATAAACCATTCCACTAACAAAAAACACTAATCCTAAAAACAAAACAATTAAAGCAAGTACTCCATTTTGATTATGTTCCATAAAATTAGCTCCTTTTAGATTTATTTTTATCCCGCTATTTGTGGGCAGTAAAACTCCCACCTCAAAATTCAGCTGGAGCAAAGAAGTTAGGTGGGAGCCCTGCTGCCCGTAAACGCCCGATTGGTGAAGGCTAATACTCAGTGGGGGATGAACAAAACCTCCCACTGAGTAAAGTTTCACTTTATATACAAAAAAGCCTTTAGTCGTAATTATGGCTAAAGGCTTTGATCATTATACTTTTTAGTTTATAAAATTTGAAACTGAAAATGTACTAGCTTGATAATGAAGCTTCGCTATTAGAATTGAAAAATTTTAGTTTTATTATAATTAACAGAAATGAGAGTAGTGTGAAAATGAATCCGCTCCAAATAAGCTGGTGAATACCTAAGTTTGAAATGAACCAGCCTCCAATAGTTGTTCCTAAAGTAATTCCGAGATTTGAGAATGAAACGAATAGGCTATTACCGAATTCAGGCGCTTCCTTTGCTTCGCTTATTAACCATGTTTGACCAACAATTAATCCACCAGCATGTACGATTCCCCAAATGAATACGATAAAAATCATTGGAACAAGGTAGGAACCTAAATAATAAACCAATATGTAAACAATAGAATATAGGATAGGGAATAATATTACTGTATTTACTATACTTTTTTGCAGGAGACTACCAAATAAATGATTGCCTAAAATCATAACTATGCCAAATATGAATAGCATGATACTGATGAGAGATCCATTCATGGAAGTTACTTTGGCAAGGTACTCAGCGAAGTAGCTGTATACGGAAAACATGGCTGCAAAAAGGAATGTGACGGTTAAAATATTCAACCATAATCCTGGTTTGCCGAGTATACGAATTTGTTTGCCGAAAGACATTTTTTCTTTAACAGGCATAGAAGGAAGTAGGATTAGTATTCCAATGAATGCAAGAGTGTTAACAAGCGCTCCGAATAAGAAAGCAATTTCGAGTGAAAATTGGTCTGCAAGGTAAGAGGTTAGTGGTACACCTAAAGCAAAGCCAACAGTAATTCCCATGAAAACTTTTGTAACCGCTTGACCGCTCTTTTCTGGAGGGACAAGTTTAGCAGCTGTTACAAGAGCAATTGAAAAGAAGAGTGGGTGAAGTGCTGCCGGTAAAATACGAAAAATAAGCATGATTTCAAATTGTGTTGTATAAGCGTAGATTATATTTGAAATAACAAATGCAAAAATTGCTGTTAATAAAATTATTTTGCGATTAATACTAGAGACGAGCAGAATTAAAAACGGACCAGAAATAGCAACAACTAGTGCAAATATACTTACTAAAAATCCAGCTTGTGTAGTTGAAATTCCGAATTTTTGAGTGATTTGTGGTAATACGCCGACAATACCCATCTCGGTAGTAATAATTCCGAACACACCTATTGCGAGTGTCAGAATAAGTAAAGGATTTACTTTTTTCATTTATAAAACTCTCCATTCGTATCAGTATTTTGAAAGTAAATTCATTAACAAAGAAGCATTATTACAAGTATGATTGGATGCCAATCTTATCTGGACTATGTAATTTTAAATACAATAACAGATATCTAAATAACTAGATATGATATATTAAAAAATTTTCTCCTTTCTATGTTTCTTGCTTTTATAGGTAGTGCAATTTTATAAAAAAGTAATTGGATACCTGTAAAAAAGCAGAATGTGTGAAAGCTAATAATCAATTGATATGTAGATTGATTATTAGCTTTCATTTTATAATTCGTTTTGAACGTATTCAGAAAACTCTCGTATTGTTTTTTCATTTCGGCGATAGTATGTCCATTTTCCAATTCGGTCAGAGTCTAGTAATCCTGCCTTTTTCATTGTTAATAAATAACTAGAAATAACCGATTGGGCTAAGCCAGTTTTAAGCTGGATATCTCCTACGCACACTCCAACTTGAAAGTTAAGGCCTTGCTCTAGATAAGGTTTTTCATCGAAATGGTTTTCCGGATTTTTCAACCATGATAAAATTTGACATCTTGTTTCATTTGACAATGCTTTATAAATTAATAAAGGTTCCATAAGGATATTATATCTACTTTTACAGATTTGTAAATGGGTTTTGGTTATTTTAGGGGAGAAGGTATACGTGATCCTTTTAAATGTGAATGGGGTGCTTTAGCCATGGGGCTTTCTTTCTGGATGTGAATTTATAAAAAGTTGCACCGTCATATTGCTTTAGAATATGATTGGTTAAAGAGTAGGTGATGAGTACATGCAGGAAACAAAACAATTCCCGCTTATATCTGGAAATCTCTCATTAGATTTAGTGAATACAGAGTTAGTTAGGCGTGGACAACGTTATGATTTATTAATAACAGATGAAGATGTATTAGAATGGCTACATGTAGTAAAGGAGAATATTCCTTTTGACAATGAAAAGGTGCTCCAAGAGCGCATGAATCAAGTTACATCTAGCATATTAGAAATAAGAGAGGTACTGAGAAAACAGTTCGAAGCAATTGCTGATCAGCACGAAATTTCTAATGATTTTATTGTGTATTTAGAAAAACAAATTGAGAAGGCGCCATTTACATATAAAGTCATTGAACAGCGTCTCGTACCCATCCCAGTTGGAGAAATTGAGGATGTTCTCGTATCGTTAATTGCATTTGATACTTTAACGTTAATAGCAGAGAATAAGCTTATTTCTCTTAAAAGATGTTCAAACCCTGATTGTGTTTTATTATTTATAGATAAAAGTGGAAAACGAAAATGGTGTTCTATGAAAATATGTGGAAACCGGAAAAAGGTGGCAAAATTTCAGGATCGAAAATCTGAAGAGGTTTAGGGAATCAACTTATAACAGTTGATTCTTTTTTTTTTTCGACCTTTAAACTAACCCCTAAAATTAATATTTACAGGTTAGTTAATTCGGGTTATAATTGTAGGTAAATAAAGTGAAACTTTAATTAGTGGGGTGTCCATCCCCGCGAATAGCGGGATAAAGGAGGAAACGATGGATAATATAACAGCAGCTAAGCAGAAAGAGGCTCAGCCAATAAGTGTACGATATTTTTCAAAAATGAAAGGGAAAGGGAGAAGTCCATTACAAGTAAATATAAAGGATTCTTTAACGGGACTACTGGGGGGATTTTTAACAATTCTCACCTTAACATATTTAACGAGTATAACCTCTACAGAATTGCTAATGGCTCCATTTGGAGCGAGTTGTGTATTAGCGTTTGGAGTTTGGAATGCACCGCTATCTCAGCCGCGTAATATTATTGGAGGACATTTAATTTCAACTTTCATTGGTCTATCAATATATCATTTGTTTGGGAATGATTATTGGACAATTGCTTTAGCAGTGGGGATGGCAATAGCCGTTATGATGTTAACGAGAACAACGCATCCTCCGGCAGGGGCCGATCCAATTATCGTTATTTTAGGGGCAAACAGTTGGAGTTATTTAGTAACACCAGTTTTAGTTGGTTCCGTGGTTATTGTGGTTATTGCTTTATTCATTAATAATATGAGTAGTAAAAGAAGCTATCCAACTTTTTGGATATAATTTGTAAAGTGAAAGACAATTTAAGTGAGTATTCTATTTTTACTATGTTTTATTTTTTATATAGAAAAAGCCTTAGTTGTAATTATGGCTAAAGGCTTGGGTTCGCATCCTTTTTAATTGATAAAGAAAAGACACCTATATAAGAGTGTCTTTTTTATTTGAGTTATGCGCATTGCTTAATAAGACGCTAGTTTCTCAGTCTGACTATGAGTAACTATGTAGGGTAATTTAATTACAACATTTTAACTAATAATGGGTCTATATGGAATTTGAAAAAACTGAAAGATTATTATGCCTTTGTTTTTCCTTGTAAAAAAATGTTCAATAATTCGTTGTTGCAAACGCTTACTGCTTGTGTATAATAAAGGTAAGTTAATAATTAAAAGGATTGTTACTGTTCGGCAGGCAAAACCTAAATTGATCTAGAGGCTACGGGTGTAGTGTGGCTTTTGGAATCAGTTTAGGTTTTTTTATTACCCTTTGTGACTTTAGTAGAAAAAGAAGGCGGAACAATATGAGAATCCATAAAATCTTAAATAATAATGTTGTTTGTACGATGAAGGATAATGAGACAGAAGTTGTACTTATGGGCAGAGGTTTAGGATTTCAGAAAAAAGTAGGCGATACCATTGATGAATCTAAGATAGAAAAGACCTTTGTGCTAGAAACAAAAGAATTATCAGAGAAACTTGCTAGATTGTTAACTGAAATTCCTGTGCAGAATTTAGAAATTACAGAGAGAATTATTCAGTTTGCTAAGACAGTTTTGCCGGGGGAGTTAAGTGATTATATTTATCTTACATTAACTGATCACTTAAGTTTCGCCTTAACTAGGCATAAAGAAGGAATGGATCTCAAAAATACTTTGCTTTGGGAAGTTAAGAGATTTTATCAGAAAGAGTTTGAAATCGGTCTACAAGCTTTACATATTATTGAAGAAGAGACTGGGTTTAGACTTTGTGAAGATGAAGCAGGGTCAATTGCACTACATTTCGTTAATGCGCAGCAAGGAGAGCCGGCGATGCAGCAAACGGTGGCGATGACGAAAATCGTCCAAGATATTTTAAATGTTGTTAAGTACCACTATAAGATGAACTTAGATGAAAATTCATTTAATTATAGTCGGTTTGTAACGCATTTACGATATTTTGCTCAGCGTTTAATGCAGAAGGAATTAAATTCGGCAGATGATGATTTTTTATATGAGCAAGTGAAAAGTAAGTATCATGAAGCATATTGTTGTACAGAAAAAATTGAAGCATACTTACGAAAAGCGCATAATAGTCATCTTTCAAAAGATGAAAAAGTGTATGTAACGTTGCACATTCATCGTGTAACGAAACGCAATGAACTATGTAATTGAATAAACGGGATTGTTACTGTTTGGCAGGCAAAACCTAAATTGACTTTTAATGGAGTGATTCGTATGTATCACGTCATTAGAGTTAGTTTAGGTTTTTTCTTTTATAAATGATAAATGGGATGATTATAAGGAGGGAACCTATTATGAAATATGAAAAATTAGCAAAGGATATTTTGAAAAACGTAGGTGGAAAAGAAAATGTACATAGTGTTGTTCACTGTGTGACTCGCTTAAGATTTCAATTAAAGGATGAGGGGAAAGCAAATACGGAAATACTGAAAAGTATGGAAGATATTGTGACTGTTATGAAAAGCGGTGGACAGTATCAAGTTGTTATTGGTAACCATGTATCTGACGTGTATAAAGCGGTTATTGTTGCCGGAGGATTTCAAGAAACAGAAGAGGAAGCTACGAGTGAGAAGAAAAAGAGTAGTCTTATAGATATTCTTTCTAGCATTTTTACTCCTATTTTAGGGGTGTTAGCTGCAACGGGGATGATTAAAGGATTTAATGCACTATTTTTAGCGTTAGGCTGGTTAAGTAATGAGTCAGGAACGTATCAAATATTAAACGCGGTTGGGGATTCGTTATTTTATTTCTTCCCAATCTTCCTAGGATATACAGCAAGTAAGAAATTTGGAGGTTCGCCGTTCATTGGTATGGCAATTGGGGGAGCTTTAGTTTATCCAGCTTTATCAGGTTTAAAAGCAAGCGAGCCATTATATACGCTATTTGCTGGAACGATGTTTGAATCACCAATTCATATTACGTTTTTAGGAATACCAGTTATTTTAATGAATTATGCGTCATCAGTTATTCCAATTATTCTCGCTACTTATTTTGGATCGAAAGTAGAAAGAACTTTAAAGAAAGTAATTCCAGATGTTGT
The DNA here is from genome assembly GCF_003264175.1 of Bacillus sp. SRB_331. Taxonomy (NCBI): domain Bacteria; kingdom Bacillati; phylum Bacillota; class Bacilli; order Caryophanales; family Bacillaceae; genus Bacillus; species Bacillus sp. SRB_331. The sequence continues at coordinate 221,794 of NZ_NADV01000001.1, forward strand.
TAAAACATTTGTAGTACCATTTTTCACATTACTTATCGTTGTACCAGTTACATTTCTTGTGATTGGCCCGATTGCGACGTGGGCAGGTCAATTTTTAGGACAGGCTACACTTTGGGTTTATAATTTAAGTCCATTAGTAGCAGGGATAGTACTTGGTGCTTTCTGGCAAGTGCTCGTTATTTTCGGACTTCATTGGGGAATTGTCCCGATTGGCTATAATAATTTAGCAGTGCACGGTATTGATCCTATATTAGCGCTCATATTCGCTACTTCATTTGCTCAAATTGGGGCTGTTCTTGGAGTTTGGATGAAAACGAAAGACCAGAAATTAAAAACACTTAGTATTCCAGCTTTTATTTCGGGTATTTTCGGGGTTACAGAACCAGCGATTTATGGTATTACACTTCCTCTTAAAAAGCCGTTTATTATGAGCTGTATTGCGGGAGGAATTGGCGGCGGAATACTTGGCGTATTCGGTACGCAAGCTTATATGACAGGTGGTCTTGGGATATTTGCGATTCCAACATTTATTAGTCCGAAAGAAGGCATCACGGCTGGATTTTGGGGAGCGATTATTGCGATGGTTGTCTCCTTAATATTAGGTTTTGTTCTTACTTACTTATTTGGTTTTACTAAAAAGAAAGCTTCTACAGAAACAGTTGAAACAATTAATAAAATTGCTGCATCAAACGATGATGAAGTAATCTTTAGTCCTTTTCATGGTGTAGTTAAGCCTCTCGAACATATTGATGATGCTGCATTTGCATCAGGTGCGTTAGGTGAAGGAGTTGCGATTGAGCCTTCAGAAGGAAAGTTGTTTTCACCAGTATCAGGTACGATTTCTGCGCTTTTCCCGACGAATCATGCAGTAGGAATTACGGCGGATTCAGGCGCTGAAATTTTAATCCATATTGGGATGGATACTGTGAAACTAAATGGCGAATTTTTCTCTTCTCATATTGAACAAGGAGCGAGAGTAGAAAAAGGGCAATTACTTATTGAGTTTAATATATTTGAAATTCAAAAGGCGGGTTATATTGTGACAACACCAGTTGTTGTTACAAATTATGATAAATATAGCATTAAAAAAACGGAAGTAGAAAAGATTCAAGCAGGAGATTCATTACTAGAGTTAGCAGTTAAATAGTAGTTACATTTCATACAGGTTCAAACGAAGAAAGGTATTCTTTAAAAATTGTAATACCTTTCCTCGTTAATTCTTATATAAAGGAGTTTTTCTATATGTCTAAAGTTATTTTTCCTAAAGGATTTTTATGGGGCGGCGCGATTGCTGCCAATCAAGCTGAAGGAGCATATTTAGAAGATGGAAAAGGATTGACGATAGTTGATCTATTGCCAACTGGTGAAAAGCGTTGGGATATTATGAAGGGGAATATTCATTCCTTTACACCGGTAGAAGGGGAGTTTTATCCATCACACGAAGCAATTGATTTTTACCATAGTTATAAAGAGGATATTGCTCTTTTTGCAGAAATGGGATTTAAAGCGTTACGCGTATCTATTGCTTGGACACGTATTTTCCCAAATGGTGATGATGAAAAGGCGAATGAAGCAGGGTTACAGTTTTATGATAATTTATTTGATGAACTGTTGAAGCATGGCATTGAACCGGTAGTTACGATGGCTCATTTTGATGTTCCTGTTCATTTAGTTGAAAAGTACGGAAGCTGGAGAAGTAGAAAGCTTGTCAATTTCTTTGAGACGTATGCAAAAACGATTTTTAATAGATATAAAGATAAAGTGAAATATTGGATGACATTTAATGAAATTAATATGCTTTTACATTTATCTTTCATGGGTGCAGGGTTAACATTTAAAGAAGGTGAGAATAAAAAACAAATTCAGTATCAAGCAGCGCATCACCAGCTTGTCGCAAGTGCGTTAGCTGTGAAAGCGTGTCATGAAATTATTCCAGATGCAAAAATCGGTTGTATGCTTGCTGCTGGTGCAACGTATCCATATACATGCAATCCGGATGATGTTTTACGCGCGATGGAACAAGACCGTGAATCATTCTTCTTCATTGATGTACAAGCAAGAGGAGCATATCCTGGGTATGCGAAACGTTTCTTTAAAGACAACAATTTGACGATTGAAATGGAAAAAGACGATGAGTCAATCTTGAGAGATAATACAGTTGATTATATCGGATTTAGCTACTATTCAAGCCGAGCAACAAGTACAGATCCGGAAGTGCTAAAAAGTATAACGAGCGGAAATGTATTTGGTTCTGTTGAAAATCCGTATCTTGAAAAATCAGAGTGGGGATGGACGATTGATCCGAAAGGCTTCCGTATTACAGCGAACCAACTTTACGATCGCTATCAAAAACCTTTATTTGTCGTTGAAAATGGTCTTGGCGCAATCGATCAATTAAATGCTGAAGACGAAGTAAACGATGACTACCGTATTGATTACTTGCAAAAACATATGACGGAAATGTCAGAAGCAATCCAAGATGGAGTAGATATTATCGGATATACAAGCTGGGGCCCGATTGACCTTGTAAGTGCCTCTACTGGAGAAATGAAAAAACGTTACGGATATATATACGTTGATAAAGATAATGAAGGAAAAGGCTCATTAAAAAGATCGAAGAAGAACAGTTTCAATTGGTATAAAGAAGTAATTGAGACGAATGGTGAGAGTTTGAAATCTTAAGTATAAAAAGAAGACATCAATTAAGATGTCTTCTTTTTTTTCATTGTGAATAAAGTATGGGGCTATATTTTCCTTTACACGAACATAACGGTATAATATAGTTAAGTTAAGTAAACTTAACTATTTAACAAAACGAAATAACAGCATAACTGGAGGAAGAATGCTATGACTAGATCATATAAAGAAGTAATTAATGAAATGAACCGAGCCTATAATGAATTCTACATTTTACTATTTCAGGAGTTAAAGGATGAGTTCGGTCTTACAGGACAGCAAGAGAGCATGCTATTTCATATTAATTTAAATGAAAATACGACAGCAAATCACATTGCGACTACTTTTAATATATCGAAAAGTGCTGTGAGCCAAGTTTTATCGAAATTGGAAAAACAGAAGATGATTTCGAAACAAGTAAACCCTAATAATAAACGGGAGTATTTCCTTACACTTGGTCCAAACGGTAGTAAGTATATAGAGCGGTTGTCTGAGTTAGATGATGTATTAATTGAGAAATACTTTTCTAAAATCGACATAAATGCTTTAGAGCAAATGACGGATACGTTAACGAAAATAAATAAAGTGATATTGGAAGAAAAACAGAAGGATCTTGATTGTAATGAGTAAGAACCTTGATGAAGCAATTAGTAGAAAGGAGGAGAAGCCTGTTATGAGTTACATACCAAATATGATTACGATAGCAAATTTTGTATGTGGGCTTTTGGCTATTTACGCTGTCCTCGTTCACGATATGTATTTGGGGGCAGTTTTTATTATTACAGGTATGTTATTTGATTTTTTTGATGGCATGGTCGCTCGGAAACTTGATTCTGTTTCGGAAATTGGCGGGGAGCTAGATTCATTTGCGGATTTAGTTACCTTTGGTGTGGCACCTTCTATTCTTGCATATAGTATCGTGTTAAAAGATTTGCCGTCTATCGGGATGATATGTGCGCTTGCTTACAGTGTTTGTGGAATGCTGCGGCTTGCGAGATTTAACACGCAGCAAAGCAAACTCCCGACATTTATAGGCATGCCAATTCCATTCGCGGCAATGTGCCTCCTCATTTTATGCCTCATGAATAATCCAGTTTCCGTGGCGTTTGGCACATGCGTACTTGCTTATTTAATGGTGAGCAAAATCAAATTCCCCCATTTTAAAAAAGATATATCGGAAAGTTTGAAGTCCGAAAGATGGGATTGATGATACGGAAATATATCGAGAAAGATAAGGAGCATAACATGATTCGTATGGCATTAAGATCATTTAACATACAAATATATTGTTTGCTAGGTGTGATGTTATTAGGATGGTTGCTGACACCTTTTTCAGCCCAGTTTGTAGGGATAAGCATTGGCCTTTTAGTGAGTATGTACTGCGCCTGGATTTTAGGAAGGCGTATTGAAAAGTTCGGAGATAGCATTGTAAAAAAAGAAAAAGCACCGATGCTTGGAATGATGAATCGGTTTGCAGCTGCAATACTCGGCGCGATTATTATGTATGAAATTGAACACCATGAATTCATGTGGACATTTGCTGCTGGAATTATGGGTGGGTATTTCTTGATTATTATTAATTTAGGGTATTACAGTATGAGAGATGGGAAGGAATAAAGTGAAACTTTAATCAGCGCACATCAATCGGCGTTTTTAAAAGCGAGGAAAGTAGCTACTTTCCTCGCTTTTGTGTTGTATGAAAAAAATTAAGGGATTGCCATATGGCAATCCCTTAATTAATATAATTCATTAATCGTTTCTTTCGCGATTTTATTAGAAGCATCTAATTTCATCAAGTACCTTTTCATTCATGCTTACTGCTTTCCTCTGGTCAGAATAAGTATATCTGATTGAGTCAGACTTTAACTGAACAAACGATTCACATGATTATATACTGTATTGATGAAAATACTACAAGAGTTGCATGTGAAGATTTAAGAAAAATTTAATGTTTACCCCGCTCTTGATTTTAAAAGTTTTTCCTATCCTATAAATGAGTTACATCAAGAAGAAGACTAAAAACGAAAAAGTCATAGATGAAAATGTAAAGTTAGGGGATTCTACATGCATACAGGAGTTTGGATTAGTTATTTGTATACTTATTTTTTTACTATTATTTTTTGTATTGTGTTTCAAATTGGATTTTATTTTAAAGCGAAAAGAACTATATCTATTCGGCATTTTCTATGGGTATATGTTTTTCTGTTCTACCTTTCGCTAGTGTATAAGGTGACGCAAATCGCGACTGTATGGGATATAAGTAGATATGAAACGTGGATTCGTGTAAGTCAAATCAACTTGACTCTATTTGATACTGCAGGTAGTACTACGTATCTTTTGAACATTTTACTGTTTATGCCGTTAGGTTTTTTATTACCGACTATTTGGCCGCATTTTAGAAAAATGCAAAACACCGTATGTGCGGGATTCTTTTTTTCATTGGCAATTGAGTTAAATCAATTACTAAATAATAGAATTACAGATATTGATGATTTATTTACGAACACCCTCGGGGCGATTGTTGGGTATTTATTATATAGAGCTTTATTTAAAATGATATTTAAAAGAGAGGAAGAAAAGCTTGATAACAATTCTTCTCTAGTCATAAAATACGAGGCTATTTTTTGTTTAGTGTGTTCATTTGTAGGTGCGATGTTAATTTATTATCCTGGAGACCTGTAATCCTCCAATGAGATACGACCTCGTTTATAAAATGATTCTAGTTCTCCTCGCTTAAACACGGTAAAATGTGAATGATTCATCCCTTTTTCTAACTTAATAGATACAGTTTATGTATTACATGATAGGTAGGTGTAAATGTGTTAAATGTTCAATTATTTCAATACTTACTAAAAGAGTCTCAAACAGCTCTTCATACAGATGGAAAACGAGTGTATATGTTAAAAGATGAAGGGTTCTCACCGTATTCTATCTATTTCAATCACCCTATTATGATAGGAGTAGGAACGAATTGGAATCAGCATACAGGATTTGAAGAAATCATTAAAGGATTTATAAGTGCAAATAACAAATTTCCTATGTATATGTTATTGGAAACTTATTTACGTAGGGACTTTATTCAAGGGTTTTTAGAAGAGAATAAACTTCATTTTGAGCTAGTTTTTACTAATAAGAAAAAGGATACGAACTTTTTTAAAGTGTGCATTACCAATAGTGATGATATAACTACACTTATGAAGTATTTCTTCCAATCAGCACAAGATTCTCTCTATACGTTATTAAGCTATTCAGCAGACTGTAAGATGATTAGTAATCATACTGGTGAGATTGAAATAAAAGCGGACAGTTTCTATCCAAGCTTCTCATTTATGTATGATGCGCAAGAATTATTTATTATTGGCGGAGAAGAAAAATGGTCACATATCCATTATATAAAAAGATTTTTTCATCTTGAGCAGATTACAGATGAGCTAACTATTGATGTAAGAAAATGAATTTAATGATGATGTGTTAAAGTTTTTACCAAGTAGAGAAGTTGATAAACTGATATTAATATTTTCTGATTTAAGAATAGGTGTATTAATTGGTGATGAGTGTTTTAATTATATAAGTTTTGGATCTAAGGAATTAAAGTTAGTTGAGCAACTTTGTGTAGGAGAAGGATTATTTGTATGTCACACTAAAGACCGAAAGTGATAAGGTGCTGTATAAATAACTAATTTGGATGACTTGAATGTATAAACCTAAAAACTTTCCTTTATGGAGAGTTTTTTATTACAAAGAAAAGACACCCATATAAGAGTGTCTTTTCCGATAGTTTGTTTAGCAGAAGCAAGAAGCTCCAACTATGATTAATAAAATAAACAATACTACTAATAAAGCAAAGCCGCCAGAAAATCCACAGCCGCCACAACTACCACCAAATCCCATAATAGTTCCTCCTTTAATAAGAGGGGAAAACAAGGGGTCACTCATGTATTTTAACGGATTCAATTTACTTTATGTTTTTTACGCAATAATTGAGCAGGTCCTTTTGAAAATAAAAAAAAGACACATTAAGGTGCCTTTCTCCGACTGGATAACCGCATTTCGAAACTGGTGGATAACTTGCAAATAGTATGTATGCTTCTATTTATTTAAAGATACCTAAGATTTATACATTCTTCATATAAGTCAGTACTTTTGATTACTAAACGTTCAATCATCATAATGTTTAGTTTATTGTTACCAACCACTCGCTCTAACATCCGCCTTCAACCACTTCACCCAATCCGAATCTTCTATTTTAAGCAAACTGAGCGAAACACCTTTCATATCTAAAGAAGTGAGAAGGGTACCAACCTTTACGAACTTCACATGTAAGCCTTCCAGCTCACATAAACGGCGAATATCGTTTGCGAAAATGTATTGTTCCATTAATGGTGTCGCACCGAGTCCGTTAATGAGGATGGAGAAGTTGTCTCCTTTTCGCCAGCGATAAATGCTTTTTAATTTGTTCATTAGTTCAATCGCTAATATTTCAGAAGAGGATAGTGCTTCTTTACGGTAACCTTTTTCGCCATGAATGCCGACGCCGTAAAACACTTCATCGTCGTTTAATGTGAAGGAAGCTTTTCCTTGTACTGGATCATTTGCAGGTGAAAGGGCGACTCCTAATGTGTGTAAGTTTTGGATGACAGCTTGTCCAAGTGCTGTTAGTTCTTCTAAAGAATGACCGCTCTCAGCGGCCGCGCCTACTATTTTTTGAATGAAAACAGTGCCAGCAACGCCGCGTCTTCTTTTGTTAAAAGAAGCATCATCTTCAATTGAAACGTCGTCATTTACGATGATGTGGTCAATTTGTCTTCCTTCTTCTTTTACGATTTGTTCTGCCGCTAAAAAGTTTTCTACGTCATCTTTAAAGTTTTTTATGATGAATAAAATACTTTTATCTTTTGGCATTAAGCGAGTTGCCGCCACAATTTGTTCGACTGTAGGGGGAGTGAAGATACTGCCGTTTACTGCCGCCGTAAGCATACCGTTTCCTACATAGCCAATATCAGCTGGTTCGTGTCCGCTACCACCGCCGCTTATAATGACAACGTTTTGCTCCATTTCTGCGATATCTTTTACATAAATGATGTTATGTGTTTCGTCGTAATTTACTTTGTCGTTATGTTCAAAATAAAAGCCATGCAGCATATCTTGAACAATATTTTCTACATCATTCATAATCTTTTTCATTGCTTTTGCCACCCTTTAATTACTTTGCTGATTGCTCAAGTAAAAGTAGTAATTGATTGTTTATCATATTTTTCATGAGAGAAGACATAATGGATGGATCTACTTCACATTTACTTTCAATCCAATCTTTTATCGTCCCAACGAAGCCGTGACTATAAAAAGAGGCAATCGTATTTTTTGTCTCATCAGAAAGGCTGAATCCACAGCTCATCGATAGTTCATCAATAATCTTCATATATAAGTTTTTCGTATGCTCAAATAAATAGTGATTAAACGAGTTTTGCTCAATGACTTTAAATGCATTTCGGTAAAATTTTTGATTTTCGTAAAAGTAATCAAATAATAAATCGAAAATGTTTTCCCATGTTTCATAATCAAGAAAGTCTATAATATTTTCTTTCGTTTCTTCTTTATAAATCCAGCTTAATAGTTCGAATTTATCTTTAAAATGGTAATAAAAAGTTTGCCTACGCATTGGACAGTGTAACATAATATCGCTTACTGATATTTTATGAAACGACTCTGTTTCCATTAAATGTTTCAATGAGTTCGCGATTATCTTTTTAGAAATTATAGAAGAGGTCATCTGAATCATCCCTAGAATGTAGTAATATGAAAATCCTATCTACAAATGAAAGAAGTGTCTTTAGACAAATTGTCCATTTTGTCCGTTTACTATAAAACGCTTTCATTTTAACATGAGTAGTAAGAAGAAGATTTCAAATATATCACAATATATTAAAGGAATTGAGGGAGAATCACAATGAAAAAGATTATAAATAAACCAGAAACATTAGTAATGGAAATGTGCAACGGAATGGTTATGGCTCATCCAGAGCTTGAGCTTTTGAAAAAATATAAAGTTATTAAGAAGAAAGAAATGAATGAAAATAAAGTAACGTTAATTAGTGGCGGCGGTAGTGGTCATGAGCCAGCGCATGCAGGTCTAGTCGGAAAAGGAATGCTGGATGCGGCAGTGTGCGGAGATGTGTTTGCTTCTCCTTCGCAAATTCAGGTCTATCAAGCAATTAAAGAAACAGCTAGTAAAAAAGGTACGTTATTAATTATTAAAAATTATAGCGGCGATATTATGAATTTCAAAAACGGTGCGCATTTAGCGACTGAAGATGGAATTGAAGTAGACTACGTAAAAGTGGACGATGATATTGCGGTAGAAGATAGTTTGTATACAGTAGGACGCCGCGGCGTTGCGGGAGTTATTTTAGTTCATAAAATTGCCGGCGCAGCGGCGGAAGCAGGAATGGATTTAGGAGCGGTGAAAGCTGTAGCGGAAAAAGCAGCGGCTAACGTGCGTACAATCGGTTTAGCATTAACTTCTTGTACAGTTCCAGCAAGCGGATCACCTACTTTTACACTTGCGGAAGATGAAATGGAATACGGTGTAGGTATTCACGGTGAACCAGGTATTAAACGTGAAAAAACGCTGTCAGCAGATGAATTAGCTAACCGTATGACAAATGATTTAATAAAAGATTTAGGAGTAAAAGATGGTGAGGAAATCGCGCTTCTAGTAAATGGTTTTGGCGGAACACCACTGCAAGAACTATATCTATTTAATAATGCAGTTACGAGAGAATTAGCTGATAGAAACATTAAAATTAATAGAGTATTCGTCGGTAACTATATGACGAGTATTGATATGGCAGGTATGTCTTTAACAGTAATGAAGTTAGATGACGAGTTAAAAACGTTGTTATCGAAAGAGTGTAATACACCAGCGTTTAAAGTAGATGGACCAGTTGAAAGTGTAGAGTACGTGAATGTGCTTGAAGATGTAGAAGAGAAGGAAGTTTCCTTCGAAATAGAAACAGCGGAAGAGCACGCTGTTATTAAAGATAATGTCATTACATTAAATAACATGATTTATCTCGTTGATAAAATGAGTGACATTATTATTAAAAATGAAGTACCGTTCTGTGAGTTAGATACACATGCAGGTGACGGAGACTTCGGAATGAGTGTTGCAAAAGGATTTAAGCAATTAAAGCGTGAGTGGCATTCTATTTTAGGACAAGAGAATGTAACGATCGGATCATTCCTTGACGGTTGTTCAATGATTATTATGGAACATTGCGGCGGCGCTTCTGGTCCAATTTGGGGCGGAGCATTCCGCGCAGCTAGTAAAGCAGCAGGCGAAAAACGTGAGTTAACAGCTAAAGAGTTCGCTGAAATATTGCAAGCGGCACTTCAAGGCATACAATCTATCGGTGAAAGATCGTTCGGTAGAGGAGCGGTAGTTGGTGATAAAACACTTGTTGACGCACTAGCTCCATGTGTAGATTCTTGGTTAGATAGCGCTTCGAACGAAGTAGACGTGAAAACTGCCTTTGAAAAAGGAGCAGAAGCAGCGGTTAAAGGCGCAGAGTATACGAAAGAAATCGTAGCTCGTATGGGCCGCGCTGGTACAGTTGGTGAAAGAAGCTTAGGCTATCCAGATGCAGGTGCACATGCGCTTGGGGTTATCTTTACGGAGATTGCGGGTAGTTTGAAATAGGAATTAGAAGATCCCCTCTGCCTTATGGTGGAGGGGATTTTTATAGTTGAGTGATATGTAATTTTGCTAGATGTTCTCTCCGTAAAGATATGTATGTTTATAAATACTAAGATAATAGTTTTAAAAGAAGCAACGTGAGTTCCTATAAATATGGAATTCACGTTGTTTAATTGTGTTTTGGAAAACGGCCCAATCGATAAAAATCACTTCAAATAGAAGGATTTAAGGCACTTGGTAAATGGGAAACGTGGGAAAACATGGGGAATGCTGCGTTGCATCCTATTGATACTCTTAGTACCATGTACAATGTATTGTCAGATTCATTTATTAATGATGTAATAAATGGAGATGCTGAAAGTCGTGCCAAATGGGGAAGTTATGCTTTAACACAAGTTGGATTAGGACTTATTGGTGATAAAGGATTAAGTAAAGCAAGTAAATTAGGTCAAGTGGGTAAAGTAACTAAACTAACAAAAAATAAGATTCAACAAAGTGTTTCGCATATTACAAGTAATTTACAAATGGGGGATCGCTTTGCTTATGTTAGTGGAAGTGGTATGCGATTTGGATCTGATATGCCTGATTTTAGACAAGTTGAAGAAAAGTTATCGACTCATCAATTTGCTAAAGGTGAAGGTGGATCTGTTAAGGGCGCAAATAACGCGTCAGAAATTTCTAAGCTTACAAAAGAACAACTTGCTACAAAACCATCTTACTCTCGTGACCCTGTAAAATGGATGAAAAAAGGTGGAAAGATAGAAATTGATACAGAAGGTGTTTGGACGTATACTGATTGGGAAATCCCTCCTAATAAGGTAACATATACTGATGGATTTCCTGATTTTAAATCAGCTGGAATGGTAAAACAAGAAGTTCCAATAGGTAAATTTAAAAAGTACGATCAAGATTTTGCTATAGCAGATGAACTTGCACCAAACGGACCTAAATTAGATGAAAACACGTGGCATCACCATCAAGATTTAACTACAATGCAAGAAGTTAATAAAAAAATGCATAGAAGGTTTACACATATGGGTGGGATGTCTCTTTCTAAAAAATTAAAAGATTAAATAGGAGTGAATTATATATGAATATAAATCCTTTTGGAAATGCAACTGAAGAGGAAATTGAAAGTTTCGAAGAGTTTTTAGGTTGTTCACTCCCAGATGACTATAAAATATTTTTACGTGATTATAATGGAGGAACTTCTAAAAAAAGATATAGTAATTTTTTTGTAGAGGAATTGCATGAAGAAATTCCTTTAGATGTTTTATATGGTATTAATGTAGATCAGACTTTTGATTTGAAAGAATGTCATGAAGAATTTGAAGAAGACATGTTGCCCGAGAGTCTAATAATTGGTGATGATCCTGGTTCTGGATTAATCGTTCTAATTCTCGAACCAAAGCATTATGGTGTTTACTATTGGGATCATTCGTTTTATTTTGCAGAGTCAAGTGAAGACAGGAATACTTACAAAATTGCAGATAGTTTTGGTTCATTTATTGAGGGATTAAAAAACCCTTTATAAATAATTAGTATTAAATGTAATTTTGGATTTATGTTGAAATTATTTGGATGTTAAATAATTTATTTAATGTTTTAACAAGAGAAAGAAGGCTAGCATTTAATTGTTAGTCTTCTTTTATTTATTTTTTAATAAAGTTATGTTTTAAAGGGATTAAATAACGAATGTATCAAGGACATTATCTTTTTCTTCTTTATTGATGCCAATGTACTTAAGTGTGATTTGTGGTGTGCTATGATTTAAGATTTCTTGCAACATAGCCACATCCTTTGTTTGTTTATAGAACCAATAGCCGAAGGTTTTGCGCATGGTGTGGGTCCCGATGGATTCTATATTGGCAAAATCTCCGGCTTTTTGCAATTGTCGGTAAGCCTGGATCTTACTAATGGGTTTCTCTCCTTTTCTTGAAGGAAATAACCAGTTGTTTTCTAGTGTTTGGGCATACGAATAGACTTCATCAAAAATAGAAGTAAGGTTAATCATGCGTTCTTTCTTTGTTTTTCCTTCTTTGATTTTGAATTCTTTTCTCTTTTTTCGTTTTAGTTTTACGATAGTGTGTGCTTTAAGCTGAAGTAGATCACTAACACGTAATCCAGTATGAATACCAATCAAAAATAGGATATAGTCTCGTTCGGAACAATGACGTTTAAGGGCCCATTTCATATCTTCGATCTGTTCTTTGCTACGGATGGGTTGGACATCAATGAGATGTGGTTTTTTGTTCATGGATTTTTGACCTCTTTATTTAAAGTGTTTTGAATGTATACTTTTGTTGTGTATTTTGAGGATATCAGGAGATTTAGTGAGAAGTCAATATTTAAGGGAAAACGAAAGTAAACTAATATTTATTAGTTTACTTTCATTTTATTATGAGGAAAACAAGAGACGACTTTACATTAGTCGTCTTTTAATCTAAAAAATCTATACAAAATCAATAAAATAATTAAGAATTTATTTTATTTAAAATTGAAATCTTATTAGTAGTAAATAGTACATAATCTTGTTTTTTAGTTTTAATTAAGATGCGATCAGTTGTACCATAAGGTGTCCCAATTCGAATTGCATCAGCTTTTTCAACACCAGCATAAGTATCATCTTCAGTAACCTCAATAATTTCATTTAATGGAATATTAACTTTTGCTAATTGCCATTTAATAATTAGTTCCTCTGTTGTTTTTATAACATCAATACCCAACATGTTATCAAGACCTTTCCATTATATTTGTAATTAAGTATATTTATTGGATATTTATGTTTGCAAATGATATGAATAAAAAATTATTTTTATCTATTTTCTAAAGTAAACTTTTAAATAAAAGTTTACTTTCATTTTATTAGCTTAATATTTTCATACTTTTGTAAAGTTGATTTTCACTATATGAAAATCAAACACGTTTTTAAAATATGTACCTTTTGGGAGGTTGAAATAGATTTTTAATTTTGATTTTCTGTGTGGAATTATATCGACGAAAATGACTTTTTTGAAAATTCACAAGGGGTGTTAAATGTTAGTGGAATAATGAACACTATGTCAGATGTTTTTTAGGGGCACCTGATAATTGTTGAAACGGGGAATTAAACATGGAAAGAAAAAAACCAATAATTTTCTGATGATTTAAGTGATAATTAGAATATAAATAGAAAAGGAATTCAATAGGATTCCTTAGGTGGTAATCATTTATTTACTGCCAAAAAATAAGTGAATCGAGCCAATATGACTATTGCACTTAAAATAAATAACAGCTTTTTTGTAAAGTGAATCTGCATAAACTGATTCAGAATCTTATAAGAATCCATATGAAAAGTATTCATACAAATAACAAAAAGCCCGAGTTCCAATGAGGAACTTGGGCTGTTTGTTATTTCCTTTCCTAGCACTACTCTATCGCCATCAAAACAAAAGAACGAGTGATCCCACTTTATGGTTATGTGCAAAACATAAACTAGTAGAAGGTTTGTATTTTTTTATCTTATGTATCCCACCCTGCACAAAAAAATATTTCTCAACATTTTATTTGTTGAAAAAGATTGAATATTCTCTATAAAGAGAATATTATGTTGCTATCGGCAAAAAAAACGATAATTCGCAGACACTGGGGAGGAAATGCATTGAAAAAGAATAAGAAGTTAAAACCATTATCAGTTTTAGCAACAGCAGCAGTACTAAGTAGTAGTTTTGCTTTTGGAAGTTATGCGGCGTATGCTGATTCGCCATCATCTCTACCAATAGATGAGCATTTAATACCGGATGAGCGTTTGGCAGAAGCGCTAAAACAACGGGGCGTAATTGATCAATCTGCATCACAAGCTGAGACGTCAAAAGCTGTCGAGAAATATGTTGAGAAAAAGAAAGGGGAAAACCCTGGTAAAGAAATCTTGACAGGAGATAGTCTTACGCAAGAAGCTTCTGATTTTATGAAAAAAGTAAAAGATGCAAAAATGAAGGAAAATGAACAGGCGCAGCAGCCAACAGTAGGGCCAGTAGCTGGACAAAGTGCAGGATTGAATTCTAGTAAATTAAATGGAAAAGTACCTACTGCACCAGCGAAGCAAGAAGAGTACAACGGTGCTGTTCGAAAAGATAAAGTACTTGTTTTACTTGTAGAATTTAGCGATTTTAAGCATAACAATATTGATCAAGAGCCAGGATACATGTATTCTAAGGACTTCAATCGTGAACATTATCAAAAAATGTTATTTGGTAATGAACCATTTACGCTATTTGATGGATCGAAGATTAACACATTTAAACAATATTATGAAGAACAATCTGGCGGGAGCTACACAGTGGATGGAACTGTAACGGAATGGCTTACTGTTCCAGGAAAAGCTTCAGATTATGGTGCGGATGCAGGTACTGGCCATGATAACAAAGGTCCTTTAGGGCCGCGTGATCTTGTGAAAGAAGCATTAAAAGCAGCGGTAGCAAAAGGAATTAACTTAGCTGATTATGACCAATTTGATCAATACGATCAAAATGGTGATGGAAATAAAAACGAGCCAGATGGCATTATTGATCATTTAATGGTTGTACATGCTGGCGTTGGTCAAGAAGCTGGCGGCGGTAAATTGAAAGATGATGCGATTTGGTCTCATCGTTCAAAACTTGGATCAAAGCCATATGCGATTGATGGCACAAAATCTTCTGTTTCGAATTGGGGCGGAAAGATGGCTGCATACGATTATACAATCGAGCCTGAAGATGGAGCAGTTGGTGTGTTTGCGCATGAGTATGGTCATGATTTAGGATTACCAGATGAATACGATACGAAGTACTCAGGACAAGGTGAACCTGTTGAGTCATGGTCTATTATGAGTGGCGGCAGCTGGGCTGGAAAAATTGCAGGAACAGAGCCAACAAGTTTCTCACCACAAAATAAAGAGTTTTTCCAAAAGAATATGAATGGCAACTGGGCGAATATCGTTGAGGTAGATTATGATAAACTTCGCACGGGAGTCGGTGTTGCAACATATTTAGATCAAAGTGTTACAAAATCAAAACGACCAGGAATCGTTCGTGTTAACTTGCCAGACAAAGATATTAAAAATATCGAGTCAGCATTTGGTAAGAAGTTTTATTACAGCACAAAAGGAAATGATATTCATACAACACTTGAGACACCAGTATTTGACTTAACAAATGCAAAGGATGCTAAGTTCGATTATAAGGCATTCTATGAACTTGAAGCGAAGTATGATTTCCTTGACGTATATGCGATTGCAGAAGATGGAACGAAGGTACGTATTGATAGAATGGGCGAAAAAGATGTAAAAGGCGGCGTGGATACAACTGATGGTAAGTGGGTTGATAAATCATACGATTTAAGCCAATTCAAAGGGAAAAAAGTAAAACTGCAATTTGAGTATTTAACAGATATTGCAGTAGCTTATAAAGGATTTGCGTTAGATAATGCTGCATTAACTGTAGATGGAAAAGTTGTTTTCTCAGATGATGCAGAAGGCGGGCCAGCAATGACGTTAAAAGGATTTACTGTATCTAACGGATTGGAACAGAAAAAAAATAACTACTATGTAGAGTGGAGAAATTACGCTGGTTCTGACACGGCGTTACAACATGCGCGTGGTCCAGTCTTTAATACAGGAATGGTTGTATGGTATGCGGATCAAAGCTTTACAGATAACTGGGTAGGTGTTCATCCAGGTGAAGGATTCTTAGGAGTAGTAGATTCTCATCCAGAGGCAATCGTAGGTACATTAAACGGACAACCGACTGTGAAGAGCAGTACGCGTTATCAAATTGCCGATGCGGCATTCTCATTTGATCAAACGCCAGCATGGAGAGTAGATTCACCAACTCGCGGTATCTTTGACTATAAAGGATTACCAGGCGTTGCAAAATTTGATGATTCTAAGCAGTACATCAACAGCGCTATTCCAGATGCAGGACGTAAGTTGCCGAAACTAGGATTGAAGTTTGAAGTAGTAGGTCAAGCTGAAGACAAATCTGCAGGTGCAGTTTGGATTCATCGATAGAATAAGGTGAAACTATGAGAGCTGTCCATAAGTTGGTGAAACTGACTTATGGACAGCTCTTTTCTTATTCTGGAAACGTGGCAGTTTAGTTTAGGAACCAGTTCATTGGAAAGGAAGATATAAAATTTATTTTCAATAAAAACGAGAAATGATATCTCCGGAAAATTTCCTTTTCCTTCCACATACGAGGTATAAAACAAAGGGAGAAAGTCAGTAGCGGTCCTGTTATATTCTGCATAGCAGCGATTTATATGTCGAGAAATCAAAATAGATTTATGTAGCATGCCGCTTTAGTTTTAAAAGTAGAAATAAATCAGTAAATTACAATGTAGCATGATTCAAATTAATTGAAATGCATGAGCAAAAATACATTCTCATACGAAATTTTTATTAAATTACAAAATACTTATCAGATTTGATTGTAAGAAATGATAAGTATAATTGATTTTTTATGATGTACAGAAAAAATTAATTATCACATCCCTTTATTTTCACACTAGAACCTAAAAAGAGGTTCTGTTACAAAGTTTTTTAACAAGAAAAAGTTATGTTGCAAAAAGGGTTGTGCCTATTAATTATATGAAGAGAGGCATGTAGTGTGTTACTAGACAAAAATACTTGATACACCAATGTTACCTTCACTCACCCTCCTCATTATTATAAGCTAATAGTGGTTCGTACATCATTATAGCGTGATTCTCCGTTACATATTGGTCTTCTATAAACTGTTTCTGTTGAGTATATACTTTACGTTGAATAACATTATGTCGTATATAACCACCCCAGTATGCAGATTGGATTGAGTGTTCTTTTTCATATACTTCATATTGATAAAGCTGTGGATGGGCAATTCTCCACTCACCGACTAAATGCTTATCTGTAATATAAAGGTGAAGTTGATACGATTGGTCCGTTCCATTTTTGATTTGTAAATCCAAATAATTATAAGAACAAGTCGCTCCACTTCCAAATGGTTGGGTCCGCTTGGAATCAGGAAAGACATCAAAACTATGACGATATCGCTCTGTTACTGTCAATGGTGTATGTAAGGTCATCCAATATATTAAATTTGAAAGCTGACAAAGCCCTCCTCCAATGCCTGCTTGAAAAGATCCATAGTGTAGTATCATGCCCTCTACATACCCTTTTCTCCTCGTAGGCTTACCTATTAAACGCCAGTAAGAGAATGTTTCTCCCGGTCTAATGACGATACCATTTAGTTGTTTAATAGCAATCTTCAAATTAACAACTTTATTCTGTTGATACCACATATCTACATCTTTGAGCTTACGAAGTAGTATCGTTCGGTGCTGAATCGCTGTATAGGGTAACTTTTCTTGTTGAAACGTTTTTGCATATGTTTTTCCATCTGCTAACCACTGAATGTACCTCTTTGTAGAGTAATACCATGTCCCTAGTAGAATGCGATACTTAGACCGCTGTTTAGGACGTAAGTTCACTAAATTCATTTTATTTCCTCTCTCCATCGTTTTCATATGTTACCATTTCCGTAATTACGATCCCAATCAATTGTCGTATTAATGCCTTTGAATTCACCCAAGTTTTCCCGCACAGAACTGTAATATTAATTGTCGCATTCTCTCGTTTTTTAACTACATTCTTATATGTATATCCATCAATAAAATGTACTTTTCTTAGCTGCATAGTAATTAACATAAATAGATAAAAGACGCAAAAAAACAGTATAATTAATCTAATGGGGACCTTGTTTTTTCCATTTTTCGAATTGCTTATAGTCATGTGAAACTCTGCCTCAATATGATAAATTCAAATAAACACATTATAAATATAAAGGATAACCTTAAACAAAGAATAATGAAAATTAAAGGGATTCTAAAGAATTAATATATTTTTACTAAATATTGATTGATAATAAGTTGTTTTTTGAGACTTTACTAGGTTCTGTTGCAAAGTTTCTTAGCAAATAAAAAGTTAAGTTAATTACAATGAATCATGTTAAAAGGTATGTTCTCAGGATTATATTGTGATTTTAATGGAGATAGCATTGTTTTTTAGGATACATTTTAGCGAAATAAAAGCTCAAAAAGCGATATGTATATTTACAATGTTACATTAGTGTTTTTCTTTTTATTTATCCCGCTATTTGTGGGCAGTAAAACTCCCACCTTAAAATGCGGTTGGAGCAAAGAAGTTAGGTGGGAGATCAACTGCCCGTAAACGCCCGATTGGTGAAACTTTAATCAGTGGGGGATGAACAAAACCCCCACTGATTAAAGTTTCACTTTATATATTCGCAAGTAAAATAGCATAATATCAGTATGAATCCCTATAGTGATATGAATTTTTGCATATTTTGAAATTCAGTATATCCTCCGAAAAGTTTTGATTGTATAATGTGTTTTGTCATATTATTTTAGATTTTTCGACAAAAAACAACAAAAAAATAGAAGACGTATTGGGAGAAGGCATTATGTACACAAAACTATTAAAATCAATTACATCATTATCACTTATTGGTGGTGCGTTATTATATACAAATGGCAGTGATGTGAAAGCTGCGGAAGCGGGTGTTTTTTCTGATGTACCAACATCGCACTGGTCATATCCTGCGATTAAAGACTTAGCGAGCAAAAATATTATTTCAGGTTATGGAAATGGGATGTTTGGTTTTGGTGATGTTGCGACGAGGGAGCAAGTTGCAGCATTAATTTATCGTGTGTTAGTACCGAATAAGCAAGGCGGTACGTTTAGTAATGATGGTGCTCGTTATGTATTACAAGATGGGTCTACTTTAAATAATCCGTATGGAGATATTCGCTCAGGTTCTACAATGTTTCCGGAAGAGGTTTTAACGTTAACGAAATTGGGGATTTTTAAAGGTGATGGAAATGGCGGTTTTAGACCGAAAGATTCTGTTAGCCGCGCAGAAATGGCGCAAATTATTAAAAATGCATTCCAAGTTTCAGCTAAACAAAAACATACATTTAATGATGTTCCAAATGGATTTTGGGCAGAAAATGCGATTAGTGCGGTGCAGTCAAACGGGATTGCATCTGGTACAGGAGACGGGAAATTTGAACCAGCTAAAACGGTAACGCGTGAACAGTATGCACAGTTTTTATATAATGCATTGAAATATAAAAAGCCTGAGGTTGCGGTGCAAGATACAGGAGATGCGGCATTATTAGCAGCATTCAAAAATGAAGTGCAAACACGTATTAATACGTACGAAACGAACATTACACTTCCATATAAAACGAAAAACAGTAATACAAAAGAAGTGATGAATACACTTTTCACCGCATATAAAGAAGTCGCAAGTAAAAATGAGTATACAAATTATAATAGATCGAATGTTTCATACTCACTATCTGGATCGCCAGGGAATTATACGTTTACGCTAAATATTACGTATCGTGAAACGAAAGAACAAACAGAATATGTGATGAAACAAGCGAAAGCGATCGTTCCTTCTATTATTCAAGTCGGGATGGATGATCATGAAAAAGTGAAGGCGATTCATGATTATGTTGTAAAACATGTTTCTTACGATACGTCTTATAAAGCGTATACAGCATATGAGGCACTCGCGAATCGTTCTGCCGTTTGCCAAGGTTACACACTATTAACCTATCAATTATTAAAAGAAGCTGGAATTGAGAATCATTTTGTAGTAGGAACTGGAGACGGTCAGCCTCATGCTTGGAACTTGGTGAAAATCGAAAACAAATGGTATCACCTTGATACAACATTCGATGATCCAGTGCCAGATGAACAAGGCCGCGTAACGTATTCTTATTTCAACTTATCTGACGAGCAAATTGCAAGAAATCATGAGTGGAACCGCGGGGACTATCCGCAGGCTACAACAAATTATTATAGTACATTAACAAATAAAATTGCGACAGGTGGTACGAAAACACCTGCATATCAGCAAATATTGAAAGATACAAAGTTAAATTATTTAGGAAATGAATATATCGCAAATAACTATAATGAATTCAAAAATAAAATGCAGCAACGTTATAGCACAAAGTCAGCAAAGATTGAAATTCTTTATAAACAATCAATGGATGGCGCATTGCAAGATGTGAAAAAAGTAATTGGAGACATCGGTTATCCGCAAGGAGCGAACCGTGTTTCTTATAAAGCGGAGCCGTATAATGCGAAAGAAGGATATTCTTTAGTGACGATTACGTTTATGTATTAAAAATAATCTAGATCCATTTAAGGGATCTAGGTTATTTTTTTATACCTTAATTTGATATATACAGTCTAACTGTATAAAATCAAACTATACAGTTGAACTATATAGTTTGGCTATATATTTATCGTTACACTGGAGGTCTTTATGAATAGAGATAAAAATTTACCATTAACGGAAACAACGTATTACGTTCTTTTAGCTTTATTAGAGCCAGCACACGGATATTTAATTATGCAAAAGGTGGAGGAACTTAGTAATCATCAAGTGAAAATTGCGGCGGGTACATTATATGGTGCGGTTGAAAATTTATTAAAGCAACAATTAATAGAATCGGTAAAAAGTGAAGATAAACGAAGAAAAGTGTATGTCATTACTGAACGCGGGAAAGAAGTATTACATTTAGACTTTATGAGAATGCAGCACATTATTGGGGTTACAAAAAGCTTATTAAATGTATAGTTAGGGGGAAGCGAAGATGTGGAGATTGAAATTCTTTTTAGACTTTGAGAAAGAGGAAAAATGGTTAGAAGAGATGGCTTGGAAAGGCTATCAACTAAAAAGTAATACATTCGGTTATAAATTTAAAATCGCAGAACCAGAGAATGCGACAATTAAAATAGATTATAGAATATTTTATAGACGAAGTGATTTTATTAATTATTGTACGTTATTTGAAGATAGCGGCTGGAAGCATATAGCCGGTAAATGGTGGGCAGGCACGCAATATTTTAAAAAGATAGATGAGGAAAGTGAAGATGACATTTTTTCAGATCAAATGTCACGAGCAGGGAAGTATAAACGTTTATCTAAGACATTTTTAGAATTAGCAATATGTTATTTTCCTCTATTAATGCTATTTATGTTTAATAATACAATTGATTTAGGAGTGATGTTAAATCCGAAAGGCCTATACTATACACCAGGATTATGGGATATGCACGGCGCAGCATTTTTAGGATCATTTTTATTTGAAACACCATTTGCATTAATGAGAGGTATTTTATGGTTATTTATCCCAGTTGCGGTGGATATGTTTTTATTTTTTTCGTATAAAGCAAATCGATTGTATGAAGAGAGAAAATACTAGGAGGACCCCCTTAAAGCTGATGCTTTGAGGGGGATTCTTTTGAATTTGTAAATGGTGTACTTGGTTAGCTTGATGGGCATGGGGTAGAGTCAGGAAAATGTGGATTTACAACACTAAGAAAGTTTCAATGGTCTTAGAGAATTTAATGAGACCACTTTTTCTGAATTAAAATGGTATTCTCCTAGTAAATTGATATGTTCCCAACCTAAAGATGACATATGATGCAATAAGTTCTCATTAAAACTACCTATCCGTTTTTGATATTTAACTGCTTTTGTTAGATGTAAAGTATTCCAGATACTGATGGCATTGATAATTATGTTTAAGGCACTGACCCTTTGCAATTGATGCTGTATGGTTTGTTCCCTAAGCTCACCTTGTTTTCTGAAGAAAATAGCTCTTGCAAGTCCATTCATGGCTTCTCCTTTAATTCGAATGGTGGCAGCACCTTTTATTAGAATTGTCCCCTTGGTGTAACAAATGCTTTTTTGTAAATAATATGTTTGTTAAACAATTAATTAAGGGGGACTTGTATGCCACAAGATCGAAAAGCAGAAGTTCAAAACGATGCATACGAAGGAAAAGAGATCTTGCCAGATAATCCACAATATCTACCGCGTCACGTGCAAATGGAGCTGCCTCACGAGTTTTCTGTAAATCCTCTGTTTGCCCGCGAAGGAGAATCAGTCGTTCCGCGCTTTCAGATGCCTGATGAAGGTATGTTACCAGAAACAGCGTATCAAATCGTCCATGATGAAATTGCTCTTGATGGCAATGCCCGCTTGAATCTTGCAACATTCGTTAGCACATGGATGGAGCCTGCCGCAGAGCACTTATATGCCAAATCATTCGACAAGAACATGATTGACAAGGATGAATATCCACAGACAGCCGAAATTGAGGAGCGGTGTGTCCGTATTTTAGCAAACCTCTGGCATTCGCCCACTCCCCTTACGACTATGGGCGTTTCAACAACTGGATCGTCGGAAGCATGTATGCTCGGGGGGCTTGCGTTAAAGAGACGCTGGCAAAATGCACGCAAAAGCGAAGGGAAGCCGGTGGATCGGCCCAATATTGTGTTTAGTTCTGCTGTTCAAGTCGTGTGGGAAAAATTCGCGAACTATTGGGAGGTTGAACCACGCTATGTGAAGGTTAGCCCAGAGCATCCCCGATTGGATCCTCAGGGGGTCCTCGCTGCCGTGGATGAAAATACGATTGGTGTGGTACCGATTCTCGGTGAGACTTATACCGGGATTTACGAACCGGTTGCCGCCATTGCGAAAGCGTTGGACGATTTGCAGGAGAGGACGGGCCTCGACATTCCCATGCATGTGGATGCAGCTTCGGGGGGATTTATAGCACCGTTTCTTCAACCAGATTTAGTCTGGGATTTTCAATTACCGAGGGTGAAGTCCATCAATGTATCCGGACATAAATATGGATTAGTCTACCCTGGGTTGGGTTGGATAATTTGGCGGGAAGCTGAAGATCTCCCTGAGGATCTAATCTTCCGCGTCTCCTATTTGGGCGGGAACATGCCGACTTTTGCCCTGAATTTCTCTCGTCCTGGCGCACAAGTGCTCCTGCAATATTACAATTACCTGCGTTTGGGGAAAAGTGGGTACTATGATGTCCAAAGAGCTTCTCAGAAAGTCGCTCTTTTTCTTAGCAAGGCGATTCAGAATATGGAACCGTTCGAACTTTTGTCCGATGGTTCGGATATTCCGGTTTTCGCTTGGCGACTGAAAGATGGTTACACATTAAACTGGAATCTTTATGATTTATCTCGACAATTGCGTGTGTTTGGCTGGCAAGTACCCGCCTATCCATTGCCTCCAGATATGGAAGCGGTGACGATTATGCGCGTTGTGGTTCGAAATGGATTTTCCATGGATCTCGCGCATTTATTTTTGAGGAACCTCAAACAGACCGTTGCCTTTCTGGATTCCCTGGACGGGCCTATGCCACATGATACGAAATGTGATAATGGGTTTCATCACTAAATGAAAAAAGCCTAATTTCTTCACATTTAATTGAGAAATTAGGCTTTTTAATATTGAAATTTCCTTAACGTTGTAAATCAGCATTTTTCTGACGCTACCTCATAAAGAAAAGACACCCATATATGAGTGTCTTTTCTAATAGTTTGTTTAGCAGAAGCAGCTAGCTCCAACTATGATTAATAAAATAAATAATACAACTAATAAAGCAAAGCCGCCGCCACAACTACTACAACTACCACCAAAGCCCATAATAGTTCTTCCTCCTTTAGATAAGAGGGGAAAACAAGGTGTCACTCATGTATTTTAACGGATTCAATTTACTTTATGTTTTTACGCATGAATTGAGCAGGTCCTTTTGAAAATAAAAAAAGACACCCTAAGGTGATCTTCTTATGTAGGGTGGGAAGACATCGGCCTTCCTTTCGGATTGCCATCAAGGGATTCAGCCGAGTTACGTATAAATTGCATCAAAAATGTAAATCAGCATTTTTCTGTTGTTGTCCTTTATTAAGACTTTGTCTTATAAATAATTCTGCAATGATTAAATTTGGCACCCACGCTAACCAAGCAATAACAGCATAACTAAGTTCGAAATGCTTCAGTCCAAATAGCGATACAAATAAAGGTAGCCAAATTCGTAATGTAACTGCCGCAAAGGTTAAGGAATAATTTCTGATCATCCAATTCCGATGGTCTTGAATTTTTTTATTCTTAACTCTGTTTAATGCTTGATATGCCGATGTGGTACTACCCCATGGCTATCAACCTAAAATTTTATAGTACCCCCAAAACGAGAAAATTGGCATCTCCAGGTGAAAATATACATTTTTTGTTTTGGGGCAACTAGTTTCATTAGCTTGATGGGCATATTGGTGGAACCCCGAAATGGACATTTGAATAGATAATGCCTTCCTTAAAATAACCTTAATTAAAACATAGTTTTGATAATATATGGAAAATAAATGGTACAATTTTCTGGTATAACCTAAATAAAATTTATTTTAGAAAAGGGGTAGAAGGGAAATGTTCCAGAAGTTCAAGTTTTATTTAATGAGCATTTTAATTAGTTCAATGTTAGGCGGAATTATTATAGGTGCTAATTTCTTGGTCCATAACATATATAATTTAGTTGCAGGTAAAGAATATCATTTTAATATGTGGTCTTCTATTATTATATTTAGTGTTGTATTTATTTCGGGTTTCTCGTACGCGTTGAAGAAGGGGCCAGATATATTTGTTAATGATTAAACCAATGGCAATTATTGTAGGCGCTGCCGCGATCTGGGTGGCGTCTTGTTTGTTGTTAAGGAAAGATAACAAAACTAAATTTCCTTAAAATGAAAAAAACGCTATTCTTTCTGTAGAATCATAGGAAAGGATGGCGTTTTTTTATGTCTGTTTCTGTGTCTGACGAATTACAACTATTTGCTCAAGAGATTCAAAGTTTTTTATCTCCAAATGCCTTACGGGATCTTGCTAGAGATGTTGGTTTTGTACAACGAACCAGTAAGTACCAAGCAAAAGATTTAGTAGCTTTATGTGTATGGGTGAGCCAAAATGTAGCTATGACTTCTTTAACTCAGTTATCTAGCTGTTTAGAAGCATCAACAGAAGTACTTGAATCAACGGTTTAATAAGTCGGCCGTCCTACTCTTACAACAGCTACTAGCCGAACTACTAAGCAAAAAATTGGACGCATCTATGCCGATTTCTTCTCCATACACTTCTGTTTTCAAGCGTATTCGTATTTTAGATTCAACTGCATTTCAACTCCCGGATGTATTTTCATCGGTTTATCCAGGTGCAGGAGGATGTAGCCATACTGCTCGGATAAAAATTCAACTTGAGTATGATTTGTTAAGCGGACAGTTCCTACATATTCATACAGGTCCAGGTAAACAACATGATCGTACTTACGGTTCTCTGTGTGCCCCAACTGTGACGGCAAATGATTTATGTATCCGAGATTTAGGTTATTTTCATTTAAAAGACCTTCAATATATACAAGATAAAGAGGCCTACTATATCTCTCGTATCAAGTCGAATACACGTATGTATCAAAAAAATCCTAACCCTGATTATTTTCAAGATGGAAGAATTAAGAAAGGTACAGAGTATATACAGTTAGATATGGAGATGTTACTGAACTCTCTTCAACCAGGACAAACATGTGAAATAGCTGATGCTTATGTAGGAATGATTGATAAAGTGCCAGCTCGTGTAATTGTTCATCGATTAACAAAACAACAGCAACAAAAACGATTACAAGATCAAGCTGTAAGAGAAAAAAAGAAAGGAATGAAGTATTCTTCTCGTAGTAAACGACTCAGTAGTATCAATGTATATATGACAAACACCCCCTACAGATATTGTCCCGATGGGACAGGTACATGACTGGTATTCTTTGCGTTGGCAAATCGAAATTTTATTTAAAACGTGGAAGTCATTATTTCAAATTCATCATTGTAAAAAGATAAAACCAGAACGATTGGAGTGCCATTTATATGGTCAGTTGATTGCCATTCTACTCTGTTCTTCTATCATGTTTCAAATGCGCCAATTGCTCCTCATGAAGAAAAAACGAGAGCTTAGTGAGTATAAAGCCATATATATGATTAAAGACTATTTTCTTCTTCTATTCCAAACTATACAAAAAAACACCCAAGAGCTATCAAAGGTGTTACTTCGTCTGTTCAATCTCCTACAGCAAAACGGGCGGAAATCTCATCGATATGAGAAAAAAACGGTCTTTGATATATTAGGTGTCGTTTACAATTCCATGTCTGATAATCAAGCCGCTTAATTCAAAAAAGTGAAACCCATTAGGGTTTATTTCGTATGCAAATCTTTCAATCACCTACACTTGCCCCTTAGAAAAAAGAAACAATCTCGCCTAAAATTGACTTTGCATAAGCTTAGCTTGATAGCGATGTGGTACTACCCCAAATAACAATAAAATCCTTTGGAAATTAATATAGTTTTTTAAAAATAGGGATGATATGATGGATAATAATACCATTTCTTTCGCTTCATGTATGATTTTATAGTAGGATACCTCTATATTAAGATGATGTAAATAAGGGGGTATATTAGTAACAGGGGGATAATAATGAAAAAGTTATTACAAGAAATTATAAATTGGATCAGTATGACCGATGAACAGATTGTTATTGGCATTTCAGGACACGGTGCTGCCGGAAAAACAACGTTCGCCAATAAGCTCATAAACCAATTAAATCAAAATAAAGTGAGTTATATTAATACAGATCCATACATTGTTAGTTCAAATGTACGAAAGTATACAAATATCCACTATACATATCAGAATGAAAATCATTATGATAAAATGACAGCTTGTCATCCATCAGCCCATCATTTGTCTGCATTAGAAAGAGATGTTCAAATGGTAAGAGCTGGTTTAGATTTTTATACAATGGATACACATTATATAAAAAGTGAGTTAATTTCTTCGAAAAATAAGGTGACGATTGTAGAAGGAATGAGTGTCGCATTTATTAATCCAAATTTATTTGATTTGAAAATTTACTTCTATACAGATGGAGAAACAGAATTAATGAGAAGGTCTAGCCGTGATATTATTGAAAGAGGAGCCGATATTAATTACTTAAGGAAGTCTCATGAAGAGCGTCGGATTCAGTATGAAGTGTTTATGCATCCGTATAGTCAACGTTTTGATATTATTATCAAAAATTCCAATGAAACAATATGTTTAGAAAAAAATACATTTGAGTTTTATAAAGTTTAAATGCAAATACTTTATTTACTAAAATAGCAAGTTAGTGAATAAATTTTTCATATTTTTTCGGAAGGATGTTAAGCAATGAGAGCACCGTATCAAGTATTGATATTTCCTTATATAAAAACTGACGATTCCATTCAATATGCCATTTTTAATCGAAGTGATTATGGTTATTGGCAAGGAATAGCTGGTGGTGGAGAAGATGGTGAGACTCCTATTGAATCAGCAAAACGAGAAGCGTTTGAAGAGGCTGGTATTACAAGAGAAAGTCCATATATAAAACTAGATTCTGTGTCTTCACTACCAGTAGAGGATGTAGTTGGTGAATTTCTTTGGGGCGAAGATGTTTATGTAATAAAAGAATTTTCTTTTGGAGTTAAAGTTCCTACAAAAAATATTAAATTATCTAAAGAACACTTCAATTATAAATGGCTGTGCTTTGAGGAAGCCGTAACGCTTTTAAAATGGGATAGTAACAAAACGGCTTTGTGGGAATTAAACAAAAGGCTGTTAAAATAATTAAAGTGTTAGTTAACAAAGCCGATCGTGGAGCGAGAATTAAACAACTTAAAAAAGCTTTGCTACATTACCTATGTAGCAAAGCTTTTTTCTTAGCGTACGAAATTGCGTTTTGTTGGCGGCACCCCATGCCCATCAAGTTAACCAAGTAAATTACTAGATACGAAATAATCCTTGTTTCAAAACTATTAAGTAATAAAAAAGTAGGCATGCTAAAGAAGCCTATTAAAATGTGATTTTTTCGCTAGGCAGCTTGTCTATGCTTCACCGTCGTTTTATACACAATCCCTAGAATATCAAAGACGGTCATCTTCTTATACCTATGACATTTACGACCGTTCTTTTTGAGCAGCTTATAAAGACGATGAAGAATTTTTAAAAGTTCTTCTGTGCCAACGGCTATTGCTTGAAACAGTAACGGAAAGTAATCTTTAATCATATAAATCGCTTTGTATTCACTCAGCTCCTGCTTTTTCTTTTCAAGCAGAAACTGTCGCATTTGGAACATCGTAGAAGAACAGAGGAGAATGCCGATGAGTTGTCCATATAAATGGCACTCTAGGCGTTCTCTTTTTATATTTTTACATTCATCAATTTCAAAGAATGACTTCCATGTTTTAAATAAAATTTCGATCTGCCAACGAAGTGAATATAATGAATGCACGTAGTTCGTCGGCACTTCTTTTAGCGACGTGTTCGTGATATATACATTCATGCCCATTAAACGTTTACTTTTATCCTTCATGACAATCCCTTTCTTCTTTTCACGTATCGCTTGGTTTTTCAGACGTGTTTGCGTTTGATCATCGGTTAAACGATGGATAATAACACGTGCTGGAAGCTTCTGATTTTGGCCAATGTATGCCTCGGGGATTTCCATCGTTTCACCAGGGATTAGACCAGACATCATTTGTGTCATATCAAGCTGAATGTATTCTGTTTGCTTTTTTAACGTACCATTGTTGAAGTATTCTGGTTCAGGGTTCTTGATATAAATGCGTGTATTCAACTTCAACCGCGAGATATAGTAAGCCTCTTCATCATGAATGGTTTGTAAGTCTCCTAAATCGAAGTAACCAAGATCACGTAAACACAAATCGCCCGCCTCTACGGTTTCAAGGCAGGTGGTACCGTATGTTTTATCATTATTCTTTCCTGGCCCAAGCTGCACGTTAAGAAATTGACCACTAAGTAAATCATATTCCAATTGGATTTTCACGCCTGCGGTATTACTACTCCCACCTGAACCTTGATATTCAGTGGCGAAATGGTCAGGAAGTTGAAATACTGTTGCATCTAAAATACGGATACGATTGAAAGTAGAGATCACGTGTGCAGACAGTGAGTGATTTGAACAGAGTTTTTGTGTGAGAAGAGAAGTAAAGACTTCTCGAAGAAATGCGACAGCTGCTGGATTAAAGCGTTGATTCAGTCCTTCTGGGCTCATGAGTGTAGCTGTATTTGTATAAAGCTGACTACATAATCGAGTAAGAGAATCGCTTGCTACGTGTTGACTAATCCAAATACATAAAGCGGCCAAATCTCGTGCGCCATATTTACTTTTACGTTTTACGAAACCCGTCTCCTGTGCGAGCTGTTGAAGGATACTTGGGGATAGATATCGCTGTAATTCTTCAGCGAATAAATGAAACTCATCTTGAATCGATAGAGTCATACAAAACGCCATCCTTTCTGTATTTTTCTACAAAAAGAATAGCGTTTTTTTGATTATATGGATACAAATTTACCTTAGATTGATAGCGATGTATGGTAACCCCAATTAGACCAACGATTTCTCCTTGGCTGAGTTTCGCTCCCCGACTTTTCCTATGGAAACGTAGAAAAACAAATGATTAAACAATTTATATTTTGTCTTTTTGTGGCTTTGTAAAATAGATTGATCATTTATAACAAAGTTTGATAATTAATAATAAAGATTGATGAAATTGTTAATTCAAATAAGACTTGTATTTGAATAAGGGAGCTATTTTTAATTATTCGTAATCTAAAATAATCAAATTTTATTTTACAGTAACAATAAAACAAAATTATTGACCACGCGGTACAAAAAAGAGTATTCTATTAATGTTATCTTTAAAATGAGAGGAGAATACGATTGAATAAACGCGGCAGACCCCGAGAGTTTGATTATTCCTCAATTGTAGATGTTGCAATGAAAACATTTTGGTTAAGAGGATATGAGGGGTGTTCTACACAAGATTTATGCAGTGATACAGGACTTGGAAAAGGAAGTTTATACAATACTTTCGGT
Organism: Bacillus sp. SRB_331; assembly: GCF_003264175.1. NCBI lineage: Bacteria > Bacillati > Bacillota > Bacilli > Caryophanales > Bacillaceae > Bacillus > Bacillus sp. SRB_331. The sequence continues at coordinate 252,021 of NZ_NADV01000001.1, forward strand.
AGTAAACATGAACTGTATAAACAAGTATTAGAACGCTACCATGAAATTGGGATTAGGGAACAAAAGAAATTGTTAGATACTCCAATTCCAGTTAAAGAACGATTAATTAATTTTTTTGAATGGGCATTGAAAGAAGACTTTGAGAATATTGATCAAAAAGGATGTTTATTGATTAATGCCAGTGTAGAACGTGCTAAAAACGATTTAATGGTACAAGAAATTTTCTCGAAGCATGTTGAACTTCTTAAACAAGCTATTGAAACAGTGATGGAGGAAGGATTGCAAACAGGTGAAATTTCAAAGAAGCAATCAGCTGAGGAATTAGCTAGTCTGCTTTTAAGCAGTTATTACGGATTCCGTGTTCTTAATGTATCGATGCAAAATCGGATGTTAGCTGAACAAGTTATCAAAGGAACAATGGAGTCTATTTTTGGCGCCTAGTGCGCTCTTTTTTCGCACTATTTTTGTACCAATCATTACAATAATGAATAAGGAGTGTTTTTATGCCATCGATTATTTATTTATTAGCTTTAGCAATCTTTTGTATGACTACATCAGAATTTATGGTTGCAGGTATGATGAATGAACTTGCTTTTGCATTCCAGGTTTCTGTATCATCTATTGGGTATTTAATTTCAGCTTATGCAGGAGCAATGGTAATAGGAGGCCCCATTTTAACTGCAATCCTCTTACGAATGCGCAGCAAACAAGCATTATTGTTTTTAATGTTCGTATTTTTAATTGGTCAATCGCTCGGAGCTATTGCTTGGAACTATGATATTATGATGATTTCACGTATTATAACTGGTATTGCTTCAGCTTCATCTTTTGGAGTTGCGATTTCCTTTTCTGCAACATTGGTTCACTCTGATTCAAGGGGAAAAGCTGCATCAATTGTACTTGCAGGTTTAATGTTCGCAACTGTATTAGGTTTACCTATAACAACCGTTATTTCGCAATATTTTGGCTGGCGTATTAGTTTTGGGGCTGTTTCTGTTCTTGTGCTAGTATCAGGGATTATGATTCAATGGTTGTTACCATCATCTTCAAATAAAGAGCAATTGAATTGGAAAGACGAACTTCTGCGATTTAAGAATATTCATCTTTGGGCAGCGTACGTAACAAGTATGTTCATTATTGGTGGTACGTTTGCAGCATTTAGTTATTTCACTCCTATCTTTACAAATGTCACAGGCTTTTCAAGTGCAAGTATTCCATATTTACTTGCTCTCTATGGTAGTGCGACGGTAGTTGGGAATATAGTGATTGGCAAGTTTGCTGATAAATATACAATGAAAATACTGGTGAGCGGATTGATTATATTAATAGTAGCATTGTCTTTATTTGCTTTAGGTGCAGAGAATAAATACATTGCGGTTATTTCTACGATTTTTATTGGTTTAACTGGTGTAGCATTGAATCCGGCTATGGTTGCGAGAGTAATGAAAACAGCTAGTAATGGAACAATGATAAATACCGTTCATAGTTCTTTTATTACGCTGGGTATTGTTATTGGTTCCTCACTAGGTGGTCTTGGAATCAGTAAAGGATATGGTTTTGTATCTCCGCTATGGATTGGAGCTTGTTTAGCTATCCTTGGGGTAATTTCGTTATTCCTATATTTACATAAAGGAAAGGCAGATTAAGATGTTTAAAATTTCTTTATATGGGGTCACCATACATACCCATCGACTTAAGAAATTGGTAGTTCCCCAAAACGAAGAAATTTTCGTTCTGGGGGTATTATAATATCTTAACTTGATGGGCATGGGGTCCCGCCAACAAAACGCGAATTTCGTACGATAAGGAATTTTTTGTTAAAAAAACTTAGTTTTTCCGTGTGTTAGGAAGGTTCCATAAACGGTATTTAATGTTTAGTATGATACTTAGTTTTTGGTAATGAGTTTTGGAACTGGTTTTAAACGTATTTCAATTAGTGTAACTTCAGGTGATAATTTGCATAGCTTTCAAATGATAAATTGCACATAAAACAGCNNNGCTGTTTTATGTGCAATTTATCTTCTATGCATTTGTAATAATGTTATCGTTAAATTTTCTAAATTCCCATCATTTTTTATTTCTTTTATGACTTTTCCTTCTTTCATAAAGAGTATCCGATCACCAATTTCAGCAGCTACATCCATCATATGTGTGGAGAAAATAATCATGGTACCATCTCTTTTTAAAGTCTTTAATATAGTTAAAAACTCATCTACCCAATACGGATCCAGGCCATTTGTCGGTTCGTCTAATATCAAAATTTTAGGTTTACCAAGGTACGCCTGCCCAAATAATAGCCTCTGCCTCATCCCTTTAGATAATCTATGTAACCGTTCATTTTTTTTCTCATTTAAGCCTATTGATTCAATAACTGCCTGTACTTTGTCTTTTCCTATATTTCGAAAAGCAGCATAAAAGAATAAAAATTCTTGAACTGTCATATCTTGCTGTGCATGAAAATCATCTGGCATATAACCTATTTCACTCAAATACTGTTTTCTATCTTTCTGTAACTCTATATTCCCTAATTGAACAGTACCAGTTGTAGGTGTTGTAATTCCAGCGATTATATCAAGGAGCGTACTTTTCCCAGCTCCATTCCCACCACATAATACGATACACTCTCCTTGTTTACTTTGAAATGAGATTGGAGATAATGCTATTTTCTTTTTATATCTTTTACATACCTCTTTGAGATTTAATACTGTCATTTTTTTCTTCTCCTCTCCATTTGCCACCCCGCCACAAACAAGAACACAATTGTATAGATAATGCAGTATATTAGTAGAATCCAAATAACAGCTTTACTTTGAAAAATCATTACCAATTGATCATATACTTGTCCAAATATTGCTCCACCACCTAATTGAATTACAAATATAATTCGAAGAAATTCTGCTGGGTTGCAAAACAATAATATTTTTATTAATGGTGCAATCATTGAATATGGAACAAAATTAAGAACACTAATTAAAGCCGTTGGCCACATCATAATAAGAAAGAACCAAACTACGATACTTATGGCTAAAGCTTGCCACCTTGTTATAGAAAAAGAACCGATTGTTATTCCCAGTAATAAAAATAAAAAAATTAATAAAACAGAGAAGATATACGTTGCTACCACCCAAAACATATCAAAGTTACTACCGTTTACTAACCCAATTATTATACTTACTCCAAAACTCATTGAAAAAATAGCTGTTTGCCCTATAAATTGGCCAATAGTTTTACCTATTACATATGAGGTACCCTTTAAAGGATACGTACATAAAAGTCTCCATTTCCCATTTTCCACCTCACCTGCAATAGAGAATGCTCCTAGAATTAACATAAGTAAAGGCACAATATATAAAATAAGATTTACCATTGTCCCCGTTACATTTGTATAGCCTGCTAAAGACGGGGTATTTCTTTCCATAACAAATATTAAAGAAAATATAGTTATCCAAAGAAACAAAAATATGTATGCAAGTTTACCCCTTACTGCACTACGCCATTCTGAATATAATATATTCCACATAGCTATTCACCTCTCTAATGAAAAAGACAACCAGAGTTGGTTGTCTTTTTCTCACTAATTTTTCATAGTAATAATCACTTATTAGTGAGAATGTCCACTACCATGATCTTTCTTTTCTTTCCCCATCATCTCTTTATTCATTTCCCATTTATGTTCTGTTAGTTCTTTAGAAGAAAGGATTTTCCCAGTATGTTTTTCTACAAAGCTGTCCGCATCTTTCGTTTCTTTAAAAGAAATTACATTATAAGCCATTGGTGTCTTAATTGATTTATCATATACATATGTAGCTTTATCCACTGCAACCCAATCTTTTGTATTGTAATCTCTTACAAATTTCTCTTGTGTTTTTTCATTTTTATGTTCATCCATCCACTTATACATACAACCAATATCATCAAACTTTAAAGCTTTTCCGTTTTCTAAAATAACCTCAGTTGCAAATTGATTATCCATTACTGCCATATTACAAACATCACACTTATCATTTTTTTCATTAATAGCAACTGGTTTTGTTTCTTTCTTACCACACCCTACTACGGCAAATACCAAACATAAACAAATAGAAAATAACATATACTTAATTCTCATCAATTTTTCCTCCCTAAAATGAACAATATACTTCCCATTAGTAGCATACTTATACTTACAATCAAAATGTGAGACTGAAATGCCATCTCCTCACCTTTTTGCGTAACATCTTTTGGTTTCATTCTAGATTCTTTGTCAACCAATAAAGATTGATCTGGAATTTTTATAAAACTTTGTAAAATACGCATCCCTGGTGATTGAAAGAACAACTGGTATTCTGGAATATCTTGTGTTAACAAAAGAAAATAGGCATCTGCTTTGTATGGAATATTACTAATAGCTGAACCGTCTGTATCTACTTTTAAAGAAGCATCCCAATAATTTTTATAGATATTATTTTCCCTGCTTTGTGTAGCTTGTGATTCATTAACATTCCCTATCATTACATTTTGAGTAAATTCATTTTCACGGGCATCTTTAAATTGTAATCCGATAAAATTATTAAAAATTGAATTACTCATAATAGTATTATGCTTTGCCTTTTCTACATAAATGCCTACTCTATTATTAGTAATCTCATTTTGTAAAATGTTTGTTTTTATCGCATCATAAAGTAATATACCTTGTGCATGAACATTACTTTTATTGTAAATAAAGCGATTTCCTACTACAGATGTTTCCTTTGTTCCCATAATCATAGCACCTGTTGTATTTTCTTTTGATATATTTTTTTCAACAACCGTTCTATCAGAATACATAAGATGAATTCCATAACGGGACTGCCAGATTGTATTTTCCCTTATTGTATTATTGTCGCTTTGTTCTAAATAAATACCATCACGGACATTTTGGATTTTGATATTCTCTATCAGATTATGATTAGATTGCCATAAATCAATTCCATTAGCCCGTTTTTGTCCAACGATTATACTGTTCTCAACTTTTATATTCCTAGCATCTTCTAGCTTAATCCCCATGTATGATGCGTGAATTTCTAATCCATTGATATAGTGTTTATCTCCCGATACTAATATTGCTGGCTGATCTGTATTATCATTACATTGTTCTATTTTCAAATCTTTGAGGATAATGTTTTCCTTATTTATTGTAATGACAGGATCTTTACCACAAGAGATTATTTTAGTATTTTTATCTCCTTGTATTGTAATCGGTTTCGATATTTTAATTGTTTCATTATAAGCTCTATTCTCTAATGTAATTGTTTCATATGGGGAAGCCGCGTCAATTTTTGATTGTAATGTAGACTCCGCATGAATACTTAATCCTGGAAAACAAAAAACTAAAAATAACAGAAGAGGAGAACAAAGCTTTTTCATATACAGTTCCCTTCTCTCAAAGCTATTAACTATCACTATAGATGAGAATATCAATAATTTGTGTGAAATTTGTGAAAAATAAACGTGGTTTTTGTGATACATATAAAAATAAACGTGGTTTTCTTTTTAGGGCGTACTTCACTTTCTTATGTAAAGCTAAACCCAGAAAAATACTTATAGAACAAAGCAACATGAAAAACAGATAGAGAAGTCTATAATTTTATAGAGTTCTCTTTTTTATATGCAATTTACCATTAAAAAATTATGCAAATTATCTTCTAAAGTTACACAATTAGTTTAGATAGATATAAATAAAGTTCCATAAACGAACGTTTTAGGGACTATCTGGTACTGGTTAGTCCACCTCAATAGCAATAGCTATAAGGTTTCTATAACCAACTAGTGAATAAAGTCCTTTTAAACTAAAATAGGCATTTAAAAATTGTTGTGATATTATATTAAAAATAATATTTTATTCACTAACTAAATTTCGATCTAGAAAATGGAGGATTTAGGATGTTAATGATGGAGCACTTTATATAACGTTATACAATACTAATTAGAGGTCCGCCTTTTAGAAATGTTTATAAAAATTTATAAATATTATTTACATTTTTAGGAGGAATAAAGAATGCGTACAGAAAAAGAAATGATGGAATTAATATTAAGAGTTGCTATTGAAGATGATAGGGTAAGAGCTGTTGGAATGAATGGTTCTAGAGCAAACGCTAATGTACCAAAAGATAATTTTAGGGATTACGATATCGTTTATCTTGTATCAGATTTTCAATCATTTTTAAATACTCCTGATTGGGTAGATGTTTTTGGGAAAAGAATAATAATGCAAACACCCGAGGATATGGAGTTAATTCCACCTGAATTAGATGGAAGATTCACATACCTAATGTTATTTGAGGATGGGAATAGAATTGATTTAATGCTTATTCCTATTGAGGAAAAAAATGAGTATTGTTCTGAAGATGGATTAACAATTATTCTGTTAGATAAAGATAAAAAAATGCCTATACTAGATGAGCCAACCGATGAAGGATATTGGGTTAAAAAACCATCCGCTGTTTTTTTTGCTGATTGTTGTAATGAATTTTGGTGGATTTCGACTAATGTAGCTAAAGGGTTATGGAGAGAAGAAATACTCTACGCTTATGAACACTTAAATAGTGTAAGAGAAATGCTATTAACAATGCTTGAGTGGAAAGTTGGCATAGAAACCAATTTTTCATTAAGTGTAGGAAAAAACAGTAAGTACCTAGAGCGCTATGTTAATAAGGACATATGGGAAAGTTTATTGAAGACGTACCCTAATGGAGAGTATAAACAAGTATGGAATTCCCTTTTTGAAATGATTTGTTTATTTGAACAAGTAGCTATTGAAGTTGCTGATATTCTAGAGTATCAATATCCTTATGAAGAAGCGAATAAGGTAAAGGATTATCTTAATAAAAAATAAACTCAATACTATTAATTCATTGCACTAATTTTTTAGTGTAATGAATTATCTTACATTAAAATTAAACAACTATACCTTTAACCCCGTCCTAAATTTAGAACGGGGTTATGCTAGTTTGAACTTGTAAAATTACATAACTTTATTGTCATTTTACATCTAAGCGTACGAAATTCGCGTAATGTTGGCGGCACCCCATGCCCATCAAGCTAAG
>NZ_NADV01000010.1:0-22353 GCF_003264175.1 Bacillus sp. SRB_331
CTTAGCTTGATGGGCATGGGGTCCCGCCAACATAACGCGAATTTCGTACGCTTAGGAATTTTATATTTAAAAAACTTGATTTCTCCGTACGTTAAGAAGGTTCCAGAAACGATATTTATTGTTTAGTATGATACTTTGTTTTTGGTAATGAGTTTTAGAACTAGATTTCAAACATAATTCAGTCAGTTTTGATAGATGTAAATAAAGTTCCTTAAACGACGAGTTTTGGAACAAATAATAATATGTGTGCTTTTTTAACTTTGTTCAGCAATCGGGCCAGATTGTTGAATAACAGTCTTTTAAGAAATGTTATCTAACGACGCTTGTGCAAAAATAATATTGTTGTTTAATTTACAATAAAGTCATTTGAAAAATAATATTAGTTGTTTAAAAATCCTTATTCCACGAACGGAGCAGGTTAGTGGAAGCAATAGTAATTAGGTTTGACTGGGAAAATTGTCGATGATATTAAAAAAGACACCGAAGTGTCTTATGTTTTTCAAATTAAGCATACCGATGAATTGAAATTTAATTACTTAACATTATGTTTATCTTGGGAGCGGGGTATTTTATCGGTGAGTGTATACAAACCATGTAATGCTTGCTGTTAATAATGCTGACGAAATCAAAGCTGTAAGAACACTATATGTTTGCCAAATAAGTATCGTTGACCAATCGAAAGCACAGCACAGTATACCCAGGGCAATCGTAGCGATCAGGAAAATAACTGTTACGATTATTCTCTTTTTTGTCATTGGCTGCCGCTCATTCGTTTTCCTTCTGCGTAATCCTAAGAGAAATAGGAGAACGGCCAATAGGCAAAGAATAATAGTGATAGACGACAAAATGATATCCAAAAGCTGTGTGCCGCTTATTTCATATGACTGAGTTAGATTGCCGTATAATATATCTTTAACTTTTAGTACCAGGTTTATATTGGTATTTGCGCCGTTGCTCAGCAAGCAGACGGCTGTTCGTTCATTTAGCAGTATGACTACTTCGGTTCTGAAATTTGGATTGCCCCCAGTGTGTTCTATAATCGTTTGGTCGGCGTTTACCGACCAGCCTGCCGCATAATACATATCGTTGACAGCCGAAACAGACATATCACCCCTATGTGATTTTTCGATAACCGTGTGAAATATTTCGGGTATGTCCTGCACAATACCCATCTGTATGCCCATCCAACGCGCCATATCTTTTGTATTAGAAATGATGTAGCCTGCGGGCTTATTCCCAGCATAATCCGGAGCTTTAAATGGAGTTGTCATAAAAAAGGAAGAACGGTAGCCCTGTGCCAACTGTCCAGTGGCTTGAGCATCTTCTTTATAAACATACGTCTGGTGAAGACCTAACGGCTGAAATACCTGTTCCCTCATAAAGTCTTCATAGCTTTGTCGCGACACAATCTCAATAACCAAACCCAATACGTCATAATTAACGGTTCCATAGTTATACTGTTCACCGGGAGGGAACGCCAATTCAGCATCTACGAGCATTTCCACAGTCTTTTGCAACATATCCGGTGTATTGCCTTGTGGAATACTTTGAGTATGCCTAATATTTGTTAGACCACTGGTATGGTGAAGAAAGTTATTTAGTGTAAGGCTTTGCATATCAACAGGTTTCCCTTGATACTTTAACGTAAACCAAGGTAAATATTTTTGGACAGGGTCAGTCATTGAGAGCAGCCCTTGCTCTTCCAACAGCATAATACCCATACCGGTAAAAGCTTTACTGACCGAGGCTAACTCATAGAGTGTATTTTCACTTGCAGACAACCCTTTATCACGGTCAGCATACCCTGAAGAAAAGTAGAACACTTCATCATCAGCAAGTATTGAGATTGACATTCCCGGCACACCTGATATACGAGAGGCATCATCTAGCAACGCTTGTATTGCCGCAGATTTCGAATCAGACAACGCATAACTTTGTGTTGCGAATCCTGAGAATAATATAAATATCGTTAATACAAAAACAATAATCTTTTTCATAAACTCTCCTTTTTGAAAAATTATAATAGAATAATATAAATAACCTACTTTTACAACTACTAAACTAAATTTTAATTTATCTTTCTATTCACCTATATAATATCAAGTAATTGTGAAGAGTTACACTTAACGAACAGATGCGTTAGTTCAATAAGAAAAACGATCTTCAACAATCGGGCGCTTTTCCGGAGTAACGATAAAAGCCCAATTTCTCAATTTTAATGCGAGAAATTGGGCTTATTTATGTTTACTTATAGTGCAAAATAACGCTTAAAATAAGCGCAAATTACCTCCTAAAGTGACACTTTGAAATAAAGTTTGATCAAAAACGCCTCATAAATCCATATTTTACGATAAATCAATAAAATCCATTTTGAAAAAAGTTTGATCAAAATGGATTCTTCTTCAGTAGAATTAAAATTGGTTTTTATAAAAAAGTTTAATCATTTTTTGCCTTTGTTATTCAAAAATCGTACCCGATTGTTGAATAATTCTACTTTTATCTAATACTCTGGTCAAACATCCTACAAATAATCCTGGCTATTATAAATCAGGATGAGTCCAACTATACACATAATCCACGAAAGAGCCGATCCTGTATTATTAGCGATTTTCACTCGAAGCTTCTCGAGAGATGTTTGCATCCACCGCCCAAACAGGAGATAGAAGAGAAACAGCACGAGGGAAGGCAACACCATGATAAAGTTGTATCCAGCTAAAATAGAAGACCATTCCACCCACGATAGATTAGAAGTAGTCATTATGCCAATTGCTACAAAATACGGAAAAGCAGTACCTACTTCAATTAGTGAGGTAGTGAATCCCAGCGCAACCATTGAAAGAATGCTTTTTGATTTTGGTGCAGGTAGGTCTGAACTTTTCTTTGTTGGAACATAAAAACTTGCTATGAACAATATCACCCCAATAATAAAGAACGTCCAGCTTACGATTCGATTTTGAAATACGCCAGAAATAATCTCAAGCAAGAAATCTAATCCTAACATGAGTGAAACTCCAACAGCAAAATAAAATCCTGCTATCGTCAATAAATAAACCAATAAACGTTTGGTAAGTCTCTCTTTATCTGTTAAAAGCAAATATACTGTTACCCCTAATGTGGCAGGGCTTAGCGTGTCCAATAGGGCCAATCCCCCTATTAGGAGAAGTAGTTCTGTACTCATCATTCTTTCCCCCTTATTCCGGTTGGAGATTATTCTTTTCAGCCATAAAAATGGCATATGCCTGATCCATAAACTCAAGCACATCCTGTTCAATTGGATATAATCCCAGTTTCTCTGATTGCTTTGGCGACATCCTTATTTCCCACAGCTTATCTAAAAATTCATCCTCACCTTCAAACTCCTCTAAGCGTTTTTCATCCATTCTTCTAATGATATTTTGGACTTTGGGTGCTTTTGGGCCGTCCCCCATATAATGCTTTAACTGACCTATCAGAGCAATCCATTCGAGCGACTGAGGGTTGTCACTCGTCATACTGGGAACCTTTTCCCATAATTTTATATCTCTGTCTTTAAATAAAGATTCACGATAATACTGCTGTATTTCTTTATCTTTATTGGATAATTGCATAATCTTTTGAATCGCGGTCCAGTTTTCTATTCCTTCTATCGCAATTCCATGTATCAATTCCCTTATGGATAACTCTATTTTCTTTAAATTTTCCTGTTCTTTTATTACAAAAGATAATTGACTCTTTAAACTCTCCGACCAATCCCACTCACTGGAAGCGAGCATATTTTTAATCTCGTGTAACGAAAATCCAATCTTTTTTAAAAATTGAACTTGCTGTAGTTTTTTTATCTCTTCATTCGTATATAAACGATGGCCGCCCTCTGTTTTGGATGCTGGTTTTAACAGGCCAATTTTATCGTAGTAACGCAGTGTTCTTACTGTAACACCTGCCAGCTCTCCAACCTTATTAATGTGTATCAACTAATAAACCTACCTTCCTGTACGTTAAGATTCTAGCATTAACAACTGCCTTATTCTTTTCTCACTTGTCCTTACCATAAGTCTTTATGTATTTATTCTTCTTTACGAAAAAAAATTCTGAAGTAAGTATCCTGCTCCCAAGCCAATCAGTACACCTGGAAATGCATGATCCATTATCAATCCAATACCTGCACCTATAATGACACACCCATAAATAATAATATCTCTCATTTTCATCTAAAAACCTCCTGATTTTTTAATCTAATTTATCTCGAGAACACGAAGTAGTTACTAAACAGTATATAAAATGACCTAGCGTCAGCTTCAAGCTTTTTTTATCATTTTTCGCTTTTGTAAATTAATTTATATAAAACTAGTAATTAATATAACACCCTCTTCTATAACGATATCCAACGAAAGGAGTAGTGAAAAATGAAGAAATACTTTATGTAGCTTTAAAATTAAGCTTGATCAAAGTAATGTTAATAACTTTGATCTAAAAGAAAATAGAAAGAGAAGTTTTGAAAAAAGACTGATTAAAAGCCTGTATTGATAATACAGGCTTTTAATCAAACTTTTTATGAACAGTTCTTCTTTGTTCCAAACTAACATTTAAGAACTTTATTTTAAACCCATAATTGACCTTATTAAAAATCTCTTTTACCCAAACTATACTTTAAATAATATTAAGATCTTCTCTTATGGTTGAATACATATATAAATCATCGAATTTACCACAAGTAAATTCATAATGTCTCAGCAACCCCTCTCTTCTAAAGCCTTGCTTTTCTACTAATTTTTGTGATGGGAGATTCGCAGGTTCAATTAAAGCTTCAATTCTTTCTAACTGAAAGTGATGATAGCCATACTTAACAACGGCCTCCAATGCTTCACTAGCTATCCCTTTTCCCCAGTAATCTTTGCTTAATTCATATCCAACTTCAGCTCGATAATGTTTGGTAAGCATATTAAGAAAACCACAACTTCCTATAACCTTGCCAGAATCTTTTATTGTAATTCCCCATCTAATTCCTGTACCTTCTTCGTATATAGATTTATACCACCCTATTTCATCCCATACATCTTTTACAGTTTGGAAAGGTATTAGCCCCATAGATTTCACAACATCTTTATCAGATAGATATTTAAACATATCATTAGCATCCTCTGTTGTTACTTCTCTTAAGATTAATCTTCTTGTTTCAATTATAGGAAATTCCTTTTCCATTGAATTTCCCTCCTCTCGAGTTTTAATAGCACTAAACATAAAAATAACATTGAAACACATTATCTACTCTTTAACTAGTTCAATCATTACTTAATTTAAACCATTAATCAACGATCTTTTGCTGCAATAACACAAAATATTGTTTTAATGCTAATCTGTTCCGTTAGTTTCGTTAGAAATAAATAAAGTTCCTTAAACGACCGTTTATGGTACTTGTTTATTTTTTTAACAAAAGCGTTTATCATTTTTATAAATAAATTTGCGGAAATCATATGTTTTTAAACAACTTTTAAAAAGCCTATTACATTTTATATGTAGTAAGGGTACCGCCAAATGCCCATCACCCTAAGGTTTTAATATCCTCCCTAAATGAAAAATTTCTTTCTCTACTGGTAGTTACTCTGAGAATTCAGCTTATTTTTTGTTTTGGGGGTATTTATTTTTCTTAAGTTGATGGATGTGGGGTCACCATACATACCCATCAACTTAAGAATGGAAACAAAGTGTACTTTCATTTTGTGGGGTAAAGTATTCCTAAAATAGAAGCATACTCTTAATAATACGCATACCAAATAAACCCTATCGTTTTATTAAAAGTCAAGGAAATAGTAATGAAACCCTATATTTATGCGATTGAATATAATGTCACACATTTTATAAGGTAAAAAGGAAAGGATAGATGAACAGGAGAGTATACCTGTTTACATCTATCCTTTTTTACAACAATATGACCACATTTACTACTACAACAAGGATTTTTACCACAACAAATTTTCATATAGTTATTGAACTATTTTTTGAATAACTAAATTAACCTCTTCGTTAACTTTAATTACGAATAAATGGTCCCCTTCACCTTCAATTGGATCAACTACATCTTCATTAAAAGATTCAGCATGTTGTCTACCATATCTATTAAACTAGCGGTTTTTATTTTCCCTGATTCCTTTCCATACCTAAGGTAGCCAAAAGTTCACTGGATTCCCGAGGCTACCATCCACATTTGTGTCTCTGAAAAGACATTTTGTGCCACTAGACGTAACTGTAGATTCCTGAACAAGCAAAATCATGAAAATACACACAAAGATAGATTATCATCCATTACATTACTGTTTTGCTTCGTTCGAATAGAAAAACTCGGAAGAACGCCACTTGTTCGATATCTCCTCAATTTGATAAGGTTTCGTTCTGCAGCATCCACCTATTAAACGTGCACCTGCTTGGTACCATTCTTCAGATTGAATATCCAACGCGTTACATTGTTCATGACCATGCCATGTTTTTGTTTCTGGATTATAAGTTTCACCAGAGTTTGGATAAACAATAATTGGTTTTTTGGTGTTTGCCCTCAACTCTTGGATTGCACCAGTCACAACGGTTACTGGCGCACAATTGATGCCTATCGCTACAATTTGTTCACTTTTCTCAAAAGCTCGTGCACACTCCACGAGTTTCATACCTTCACTAATCTCTTTCTCATTTTTTAGCGAAAAGGAAAGCCACGCATATGTTTCTGGAAACTCAAGCAATAATGTATCTAATACTCTTGCTTCTTGCAGGGAAGGGATCGTTTCAAATGCCAATAGATCTGCACCTGCTTCGATTAACGCTGACATTCTCGAACGGTGAAAGTCTGCTAATGTTTTATCTGTCACACCATAGTTGCCTACATACTCTGAACCATCTGCAAGGTAAGCCCCGTACGGCCCAACTGATGCAACAACCAATGGTTTAGGCCTATTCGTTTGCGTATTTTCCTTCCAAAAATCATCTCTTGCCCTTCTTGCAAGTAACACCGTTTTCTTAATTAATTCCAAAGCTTCCTGTTCTTGTATTCCACGCGCGGAAAAACCACTAATAGTAGCTTGATAGCTTGCTGTTATGGCACAGTCCGCTCCAGCACGAAAATAGTCCGAATGAACCTGATAAATTAGTTCCGGATTTTCTAGTAACACACGTGCCGACCAAAGGGGATCGTCCAAATTACATCCATGTGCCTCCAATTCTGTAGCTAATGCTCCGTCAAGAAGCATAATGGAATGTTGGGATAAAATAGCATCAATTGGGTTGATTTTGTTCGACATAATCTACGCCCCTCTTTTTTAGATTTTTTGTTAGATAATAACTTCCATAGCAAAACAAAATAAACGGTATGCCGCAATATAAGGCAATTCTCTGTGTTGGATCGAATGCAATTCCAATACACGATGCCAGACAAAGGATAAAAGAAGCAATTGGTACTAATGGATATAGTGGTGTGCGATAAATCAAGTCCTTTTCAGAATTTCCTTCTTTCAAAAATTGTCTGCGAAATAGGAACTGGGAAGCACTAATACTCATCCAAACTACAACTACTGCTAGACAGGAAATGGAAACAAGTACGATATAGACAGTATCTGGTGCCACAATACTTGAGAGCAAAGCCAAAGCTCCACCCACCATGCTGAAAATGACGGCGTTGATTGGAACACCTTGCTTCGTCATTTTTCCAAAAATCGGGGATATCGTATTCTTATTAGCAAGCGACCAAAGCATTCTAGAAGAGGCATAAAGGCCTGAGTTTGCCGCAGATAAAATGGCTGTTAAGATAACGAAATTCATTATGTCAGCTGAATATGGCACCCCAATTCGTTCTAGAACTGCAACAAAAGGGCTCTCTAATACCCCTGCATCGGAAATAGGCAATAACGCAGATAAAACAACAATCGTTCCTACAAAAAAGATGATCAATCTCCACAGAGTAGTTCGAATGGCCTTCGGTATCATTTTTTCCGGGTTCGCTGTTTCTCCAGCTGCAATGCCTATTAATTCTGTTCCCGAAAAAGCAAAATTAACCGCAAGCATGGTCATTATAATGGCCGTAGCACCATGAGGAAATAAACCTCCACTTGTAAAATTAGAAAAGAATGGTGCTGCTTTTGAATGAGTCATCGGAAGAAACCCTAGCATTGCCGCTACTCCTAAAACAATAAAAATCACAATAGCTATAACCTTTATCGATGAAAACCAAAATTCGGATTCGGCGAAAAATTTAACAGTCAGGACATTTAATACAAGGATCAAAATGGCAAAAAGAGCACTCCATACCCAAACATTAATCGATGGAAACCATCGCTTCATAAGTAATCCTGCGGCTGTAAATTCAGAACCTAAAGCAACAGTCCAAGTTAACCAATACAACCAGGCTACTGTATACCCTGTACCCGGTCCAATGTATTTAACTGCATAACTATGAAATGCGCCCGTTTCAGGCATATGTACGGAAAGCTCTCCTAAACATAGCATAACTAGATAAACTACTAGCGCACCAATCAGATAGGATAGAATTGTTCCAAACGGGCCAGCTTGTTGAATAGTGTAACCCGGGCCTAAGAATAAGCCAGTTCCAATCACCCCACCAAGTGATAGCATGACTAAATAACGTGCTTGCATTTTCCTTTGAAATTCTTGCCCATTTTTGTTCTCCATTTCTACTCTCCTTTAGTTACTATCCAGAAAAAACAAAAACGCACTCTAAAAAAGAGGGCGCTACTGACAAATAAAAACGGAAGCTCTCATCTATCAGGATTATCACCCGCTGGAATTAGCACAGTGTCTACTTAAGCAGACCTGTTGCTGAGGTTTCATAAGGCCAGTCCCTCCACCTCTCTGGATAAGAAATATTTTTTTATAACCTTATCAATCCATTCAATAACTGTCAAGATAATTCTGTTTTTTTAAAAATTTATCTATTATAGAAATACAAAAAATAGAGTATTACTATAACTGCAACCCACTCCTTCTTGGGTATTATTTAAAAATCGAACATACAAAACCTCATTTATTTATGATACGGTTCACAAGCACTTCCTCAAAATTTGATGCATTTCTAAATATCTTCTTACTTCTTTGGCTATGGGGTCACCATACATAACCATCAACTCAGGAGATTTTAATACCCTCAAATATCAAAAAAAGTTATCCTTTCTAAACAAGCTAAATTAGAAAGGATGATGTTTTCTTATGAATCTCTCGATTCAAGATGAATTACTACCATTTGCAGAAGAATTACAACGATATGTTACACCTGTATTCTTAGAAGAACTTGCAAGAGAAATAGGATTTATAAAGCGAAAACGTAAGTTTTCTGGATCAGACTTAGCTGCTATTTGCATTTGGATTAGTCAACGGGTGGCAAGTGATTCCTTGGTTCGATTATGTAGTAGGCTTCATGCAGCAACAGGCACTTTACTTAGCCCTGAGGGCTTAAATAAACGTTTAAATGCTAAAGCAGTTTTATTTTTAAAACATATTTTTTCTTTACTGTTAGAACAAAAGGTATGTGAACAAACACAAATTTCTAACCACCTCTTCTCTTATTTTCAACGAATCCGTATCCTAGATGCCACCGTATTTTAAGTGCCCAATGCTTTAGAGAATGTATATCCAGGCTCTGGAGGGTGTGCCCAAACAGCTGGAATCAAAATTCAATTAGAATATGATCTGCACAGTGGAGAATTTCTTAACTTTCAAGTTGGACCAGGGAAAAATAATGACAAAACATTTGGTACGGAATGCTTAGATACCTTACAACCAGGAGATTTATGTATTCGTGATTTGGGTTATTTTTCATTGGAAGACTTAGATCAAATGGATCAACGAGGTACATACTATATTTCTCGTTTAAAATTAAATACAAATGTATATGTGAAAAATCCAAACCCGGAATACTTTAAAAATGGTGCAATAAAAAAACAATCGGAATACATACAAATCAATGTGAAACAGATTTTGAAACAGTTACAATCCGGGGAAACATTTGAACAAAAAAATGCTTATATTGGAGATAAACAACAACTGTTTTCACGTGTTATTTTTAATCGATTAACAGAAAAACAACTTCAAAAAAGACGAGCGAAAATCTTGGAGAAAGAAAAATTCAAAAATAGAACGTACTCAGAGAAAAGTGAAATGGTAGCGGGATTAAACGTGTACATGACGAATACACCTTGGGAATGGGTTCCGATTGAACAGGTACATGAGTTGTATACGTTGCGTTGGCGAATAGAGATTGTCTTTAAAACATGGAAATCACTCTTCAAAATAAACTATTATCGTAAAGTAAAACAAGAACGATTAGAGTGCCACTTATATGGAAAGCTAATCGCTATTTTCCTGTGCTCCTCTACTATGTTTAAAATGCGTCAACTTCTTTTGCAAAAGAAAAAAAGAGAATTAAGCGAATATAAAGCAATAGGAATGATCCAAGATCATTTATATCTGTTGTATCAAGCTATACAGAAAGACACTCAAGAAATAACAAAGATTCTAATCCGTCTATTCCACCTACTACAGAAAAATGGGCGGAAATCTCATCGATATGAGAAGAAAACAGTCTTTGATATTATGGGTGTTGTCTACGAGTATAGTAGACTTAGAAAACAAAAGAAAGCTGCATAATCTTTAAAAATGATACCTATCTAGGTTTATTTAGCATGCTCATTTTTAATGAATAAAAAGTATTGTAAGAGTGTTGTAGTTTATTTGAACGAAAGTTCATTTTGTTTCCGTTCTTAAGTTGATGGGCATGGGTGCTACCCCTATTGTAAAAATTTTAACCCGGAAGGATTATTTAGCATGCCATTTTTATCATAATGCCTCTTATTGGAATGCTAGGAAGAAAATTTTACATATTTCTGTATTTGATTTTTCTTAACTTATGGCAATATTGCCGTCCCCCCAGAAAGTCTGTCCAAAAGCAGATACGACTGATTAATATTCTCTTTGGCCTTACCGCATAAACAGTCATTCCATTAGGAATAACTGTTTCTTTTTACTCTTCATTATCTTTTTGCACCAGAACCGTAATTATTCTAACTCATATACGTGAGGTGTTTTTTTCTTCCTCTCTTCTTATTTACGTGACCTTTAATTCTTAATATAATAAAATTAACATTATTTATGAATATGAAGGTGGAATACTATGGCTAAAACAATTGCAGATATCGCCAAATTAGCTGGGGTTGCAAAGAGTACTGTCTCTCGTTACTTAAACGGCGGCTATGTAAGTGATAGAACAAAACAAAAAATTGAAAGTATTATTCAAGAAACAAATTTCTCTCCCAATACATTTGCGCAAAGTTTAAAAGCGAAAACAACAAATTTAATTGGTGTTATTATCCCCCGATTAGACTCCTTCGCTACAACGAAAACACTTATTGGGATTGATAATACTTTACGGGAAAATAACTATCAGATGCTTGTTGCAAATGCGAATCAAAAAATTGAAACAGAAATTCAAGCAATGGAAAACTTTATAAAACAAAAAGTAGCTGGCATAATTTTATTAACAAAAACTTTAACAAAAGAGCATAAACATATCATCGCTAATTCTACTCCCCCTATTTTATTTGTTGGTCAAGAATATGAAGATCAATATTGCCTCGTTCATGATGATTTTGACGCTGCTTATGAGCTAGGTGCATACGTACTATCACAAGGTCATCGCCATATCGCCTATTTAGGAGTAGAAAAAGATGATATTTCTGTTGGTGTAAATCGAAAAAATGGTTTTCAAAAAGCAATTGAAAATTTAGAGCCTACTTGCATCGTTTCTTACTACGAAACAACTTTCCAAATAGAAGATGCGATGAAACAAGTACAACATATTTTAGATAACAATCGTCCTACTATTATTGTATGTGCTACAGATAATATCGCTCTTGGAGCAATGAAAGTAATTCATTCCAATCACCTTTTTGTACCAAATCATATTTCTGTAACAGGATTCGGCGGTTATGATATTTCTGAAATGGTACACCCTAGCTTAACGACAATTGCATTTGACTATGAGTACGCTGGTAAACTTGCTGCTATTTCTCTTTCCCAGCTTGTTGAAAACAAAACAATTCCAAAAACATTACATTCGCGCTATACATTAAAAATTCAAGAAAGCGTTGACAAAATTTAAAGGCGCTCTATAATAAAATTAAAACCGGTTCCACATTTTAAAAACAGGATTTTTCACATCATGTCCCTGTTTTTTATTTTAAACAAAAACGGAACCGGTTCCACAAATTCAAAGTATATAGTAAGGAGGAATTTTTATGGATATGAAACAAATTGCAACTCAAGTCTTACAGAACATCGGAGGAACAGAAAACATTATTCGCGCTACTCATTGCGCTACTCGCCTTCGTCTTGTACTAAAAGATGAAACAAAAATAAACACGTCAGAAATCGAAAACATTGATGGGGTTAAAGGTGCTTTCGCAACGAATGAGCAATACCAAATTATTTTTGGCACTGGCGTAGTAAACAAAGTGCATGATGAATTTTCAAAACTAATCGGAATAACCGAACTTGATTCTACGGCATCAAACGATCTTCCTAAGAAAAAAATGAATCCGATTACTCGCCTAGCAAAAACATTATCCAATATTTTCGTTCCAATTATTCCAGCCATCGTCGCAAGTGGTTTACTTATGGGGCTACTCGGAATGTTGAAAGCGTTTAATTTAGTTCCTGGCGATCACCCACTTATCCAATTACTTGATATGTTCTCAAGTGCAGCTTTCATTATTTTACCTATTTTAATCGGTGTTAGTGCAGCTAAGGAATTTGGAGGAAATATTTTCTTAGGTGCAGTTATTGGTGGCATATTAACTCACCCAAACTTAACGAATCCTTGGACTCTTGCAAACGCAAAACCAACTGTTTTACATTTCCTCGGTATGGATATTGATATGATTGGCTATCAAGGCACTGTTTTACCTATTTTATTATGCGTATACGTTATGAGTACAATTGAAAAAGAACTCCGCAAACGAGTTCCGAACTCTTTAGATTTATTAGTTACACCGTTCTTAACAATTATTATAACTGGCTTTTTATCACTTATTATTATCGGACCAATTGGATATAAAATCGGTGACGGTATTACGTACCTTTTAAATACTATTTATCAATTTGCAGGACCAGTAGCGGCCTTATATTCGGTGGTCTATATTCAACAATCGTTCTTACTGGCTTACACCATAGCTTCCACGCTATTGAAGCTGGCTTACTTGCTAATAAAGATATCGGTGTCAATTTCTTACTCCCTATTTGGTCAATGGCTAACGTCGCCCAAGGCGGAGCTACTTTAGCAGTTTATTTCAAAACAAAAAACAAAAAAACAAAAGAAATCGCAATTCCAGCTGCAGCGTCAGCATTTTTAGGAATTACAGAACCAGCTATTTTTGGTGTCAATTTAAAGCTTGGTAAACCATTTATTGCAGCTGCTATTGGTGGGGCAATTGGAGGCGCTTACGTTGTTTGGATGCAAGTCGCAGCCAATGCATACGGTTTAACAGGTATTCCAATGCTTACAATTGTTGCACCTCTTGGCATGATGAATATGATTCACTATATAATTGGCTTCGCCATTGCAGTTATCACTGCTTTTGTTGCCACATTCATTTTATATAAAGAAAGTAAATAATAACGAGGTGAGAACCTATGTCGAAATATAAAACAATACTGCAATCCAATAAAGACGAATTAAATTCTTTATATGAAATTGCAAATCAAGATTCATGGAAACCAACTTATCATATCCATCCACCATTTGGATTAATGAATGATCCTAACGGTGTATCATACTACAATGGTGAATATCACGTTTTTTATCAGTGGTATCCATTTGGCCCTATTCACGGAATGAAGCATTGGGGACATGTGAAATCAAAAGATCTTATTAACTGGGAGCGAATGCCTGTAGCCATCATCCCTACTGAAAGCTATGAATCACACGGCGCATATTCTGGTAGTGCTATTATAAAAGATGAACTTCTTCATTTACTGTATACAGGTAATATAAAAAAATCTGATGATTCCCGTGACGCGAAACAATGTATGGTGACAATGGATTCTCAATATACGATGACGAAATATAGTAATAATCCTGTTATTGATATAATTCCTGATGGTTATACGAAACATGTACGCGATCCAAAAGTATGGAAACATCACGATACGTACTATATGTTACTTGGTGCACAACGTGAAAATAAAACTGGAACCCTATTACTATACAAGTCACAGGACCTATATAATTGGAAATTCCAAGGTGAAGTTAAAACCAATTTAAAAGAATTCGGATTTATGTGGGAATGCCCCGATTACTTCCAATTATCAGGGAACGATGTACTACTCTTTTCACCTCAAGGAATTGAAAAAGACGAGGGGAATTTTCAAAATGTATACAATGTCGTTTACGCAGTGGGAAATTTCGATATTGAAAATTTATATTTCCATATTGATTCTTATTATGAAATCGATAAAGGATTTGACTTTTATGCTCCTCAAACTTTAGAAGACTCTACTGGTCGCCGCCTATTGTTTGCTTGGGCAGGATCAAGTGAAATCACATACCCTTCTGATGATTATATGTGGGCTCATTGTTTAACACTTCCACGAGAAATAACATTAGAAGATGGCATACTAAAACAAAAACCAGCTTTAGAGCTAAGAAAACTACGAACAGTAAAAAAAGAAATTTCAGGCGATATAACAACTGGGCTACACATATTAGCAACCCTAGACCATGAAGACTCATACGAATTAATTATTACTCTTAAGACAGATGATGCAAGCAACTTTGGTCTTTCTCTCTTCCATAATGAAGAGGAATCTTTCCCCATTACTTTTAACCGTAAAAAAGGAAACGTTTCTATAGACAGAAGCAACTTCCATCATCAATTTGGCAGAGAATATGGGTATAAACGCTATAAAACAATCGATATTCAAGACACGATAGAACTACGAATATTTGTAGATAAAAGCATCGTGGAAATTTTCTTATACGATGGCTCAACAGTCTTTACGTCCAGAGTCTTTCCGCGAAAAGACATGAAACATCATATCGCAATCTTTTCAGATGCAAGACTAAACTTTACAATTACACAATATAAACTGAAAAGAGGGATTGTATGAGAAATGTTTTTTGTATAGGTGAATTATTAATTGATTTTGTTTGCCGGAATTCCAATGTTTCTTTAGTAGACGGTTCAGATTTTGAAAAAAAAGCTGGTGGAGCTCCCGCTAACGTTGCCGCTGCTATTACAAAATTAGGCGGACACGCTACATTTATGGGGCAAGTAGGAAATGATCCATTTGGTGATTTTCTAGAACAAACTTTGCAACATGCTCATGTTGACACTTCAATGCTCATAAAAGATAAACAAACAACACTTGCATTCGTATCTATTGATCAAGATGGCGAACGTGATTTTATTTTTATGCGTGGTGCGGATGGTGAATATCACTTTAATAGCATCGATTTATCCAAAATCAAGACGAATGATTTAATACATTTCGGTTCAGCAACAGCTTTACTATCAAGTGCGTTAAAGGACACATATTTCCAACTAATGCAATACGCAAGAGACAATGGCCATTTTATTTCTTTTGATCCGAATTATCGAAGTGCGCTCATTACAGATACAGAACAATTTGCTCAAGATTGTTTAGCCTTTATAAAACACGCACATTTCGTAAAAGTAAGTCAAGAAGAAGCAATCATGCTTTCTAAAGAGAGTGATTTACAACAATCTGCACTCAAGTTATTAAATTATGGTGCTAAAGTAGTAGCTATTACACTCGGAAAAGACGGTACCCTTCTCGCAACAAAAGAAGGTCAAACTATTATCCCCTCTATTTCCATTAAACAAGTAGATACAACCGGTGCTGGTGATGCTTTCGTCGGAGCGATGTTATATCAAATTGCAAAAAGCGAACAAACTCTTTCTCATAATTTTAAAGATTTGACAGAATTTATCTCATTTGCAAATAAAGTAGGCGCTATAACCTGTACAAATTACGGAGCAATTGCCTCTCTTCCATCATTAACAGATATAAAAGCATACGATTAGTCGTATGCTTTTTACATTCCCCTCTAGAAATCATGCATCATAAAAAAGTTTAAAACGACGAGAATAACCGTCCCACATAAAGTAATGTATCGGTATATACTCATCTCCCCCTTCCCTTGCTTTAACAAAGGCCTCAATAAATCCGACTAACAATATTAAATCAATATATGGAACATAAAAAGAGAAGACGGGTAGTGTAAATTGATAATAAAGTTTCTGTAGGGGTACAACCGCATGCCCATCAACTTAAGAAAAATAAACGCACTAAAACGAAAAAAATGAGCGGACTTCTCAAAGTAACTGCCTGTAGAGAAAGAAAATTTTCGTTTAGGGCATACTTCAAAACCTTAGCTTGATGGCGATGGGTCCTACCACATGACAATCTAGCTAAGGTTTCATGATGCCCCCAAAACAAGAATTTCGTGAATTTTTACTGTTTTGGGGAGTTTCTTTTCACTAGATTGATGGACATGTCCTGCTACCCCAATTATGTAGCAAGTGTTTTTTTATGATTTGATTGTTTTACAATACACGAGCGTCGTCTTCTATAGTTTGTTTTTTTAATTTTTGGGTCTTATTTTTAGATTTTTTGAAAGTTAGAGCCATACCAACAAAAATTAGAGTAATCCCTGATACTTGCATTAAAGTTGGTCGGAATCCTGTAAGCACCGTGTCCAATAAAATTGCTACAGCTGGATCTAAAAAAACTAATATCGAGATTAATTTTGTTGATAAATCACGTAAGCTATCAAAGAATAAGTAGTATACCAATCCTGTATGGATAAGGCCAGTTGCTATAATATACGTCCAATTACTTTGAGTCAGTCCATGGAATGCATCAAAATCTATAAAGGGTATTAGAAGAAAAATCCCTAAAAATGTTTGCAAAAAGGTCATTGCATAAGCACTCATGTTCTTAATACCTTTCCCAAATAAAGTTGTAAATGCATAAAACAGAGCTGCGAGAAGTCCCCAAACCATGCCAGAAGACATTAACGAGTCGAAAGAGAAGTTTTTGTTTATGCCAGCGATTAATAACGCTCCTACAAAGCAGATAATGATAGAGATAACAGATAATACTGTTAATTTTTCTTTAAAAACAATACTTCCAATGATAAGTACAATTATTGGAGCAAGGTGATAGACTGATATTGCAACTGTGACTGACATATTTTCAAACGCTTTAAATAAAAATACCCAATTAAATACAAGGAAAAATCCACATATCAAGACTTGAATAACTTCTTTTCGTTCCCACTTATCATGTTTGTACTGTCCAGTAATTAGCCAGCATAGACTTAAAAATATTGTAGCAAAAATGCATCGTACAAATACCAACTCAAATGAAGGCAAATTTGTTTGTACGGAAAAAAAGCCGACTGAACCGAAAATAACCATTGATATTATCATCTTCAAAGCCGGTAATGATTTTCTCTCAATAGAATTTTGTTGAATCAATTTAATCCCCCCGTTAAATATCTAATTTTTAGTAAGAAAAGCACCGTCCTTCTATAAAGGGCAGGTGCTTTTAATTTATCTACAAAAAACACTTAATTATAAATTCTTCCCAGCTGTCCAACCACCATCTATGACAAAGTTGGAACCTGTAACAAAGCGAGCCTGATCAGAAATTAAATATTCAATACACGAAACAATATCCTGCGGTAGTCCCCACGTATCTAAGGATTGATTGCTTTTTATAAGGGATACCAAACGCTCATCACTAAAATATTCTTCTGTAAGCTCTGTCCTAATGACACCGGGAGAAATACTGTTCACTCGTATGTTCTGCTTACCAAATTCCATAGCCATCTGTTTAGTAAGTCCAATTAGAGCATGTTTTGATGCAACATAAGCTGCTCTTTCAGGTTCAGCCATTAATCCTGAAACAGATGCTATATTTACTATGCAACCTTTTGTTTTAGACTTGTACCAACGCTTAGCAGCTTCCCTTGAAAGAATAAATGGTGCTACTAAATTAACATCTATTACTTTTTTAAATAGATCATCAGAGAGTTCTAATACAGGTGTTATTTCCCTGATACCAGCCGCGTTTATAAGTATGTCGGGACAAAGGGTATCTGTATCCAATTGTATAAAAAGATTATTAATCTCATTGCTGTTACTTAAATCTATTTGTACTAACTTAAAAGACGTATGTGTTTTTGTATAGTCTACTAATTTATTTGTATTAATATCAAGAGCTATTACATTGAATGATTTTTCTAAAAAATATTCAATACAAGCATTTCCTATACCACTATTGGCGCCTGAGATCATAATAGTCTTATTTTTTATCATTTTGGCTCCTTATAAGAAAACGTTACTAATAAAATGTCACGTAAGGCTTCTGTATTATACTCTGTTCCTAGTGGTGTTACAGCGTGGAATACCTTTTGTCCAAATACTAAAGTTTCTAGGGGATCCTTCAAGCTAATAAGCTTGTTAATTTCCCTAGGGCTGTTTGCAATCAGATTGTCTCCGCCAAGAGCTGTATTACTTAAATTCATGAGGTGTAAAAAGACAATCGGCTCATCATCCTTATGTAGCCAAATTGGAGAGCTAAAAGAAGGATTTTCTCTAGTTGCCTTATATCTTACTTGATGTAGACCTATAACCAAATCCTTACTTGTATCAAGTATATTTGTATTAGATGCAAATTCACTATCAAAGCGAACAATTTTCTCAATTAATGAATTATGTAAAAATTCATCTGTTATACTGTTGAAATTTCTAATTTTCCCACCATCGTCATAATTATATTCTTCAGATTGGAAATATCCATTGTCTGTATCTAGAACATAATCTGAAGAACCAGCGTATTTTATATATCTTGAATAGGCTCTAGCGCGACATTCGCCATATGCGTCGTTTTGTAAGCTGTAGTAGTCTAACTGTGCTTTCGTTAGTAATGCTTGATCTTCTTGATCTTGTAAAAAAATATCATTAGAGATTTGAATGTATCCATTTGATTCGAATTCATGTACCTTTTGTTCTACGTCAAAACTGCTTGTCTTATTAGAAACTGTTGTTAGCATAAGAGCACCTCAAACTTTCAAATTATATTTTCCCCACTGTATATTCAGCATGAAGCATGGGTTGAGGAGTAATATGTTTAATAACCTTAAATATAACTTGTTAAATTAATACACAACATTAACTATCCATTAACCATTTGGTTATTAAT
Organism: Bacillus sp. SRB_331; assembly: GCF_003264175.1. Lineage (NCBI taxonomy): Bacteria > Bacillati > Bacillota > Bacilli > Caryophanales > Bacillaceae > Bacillus > Bacillus sp. SRB_331. The sequence goes on from NZ_NADV01000010.1 coordinate 19,258, forward strand.
AACTCCTATTACATTATAAACCATATTAGAGAATTTCTGCAAACTTTTTCGAATTGTATGAAATTTTATTTTAATTAGTTTTTTATTCTGACTCGCTAGGCTTTTTCTCTTTATTCCCCATTTTTGCTTGTCCTCTCCAAAATGTCAGATGTATCATTCAAATAAATTCTTTTCAAATAACGTCGATTAATCCATCTGTATAAATATATGTATATAAAGACGAGAATTGATTTTTTAAAAATGTAAAATATTACCTTTTATTAACAGAATATTTCATCTCCATATTTTTATTATTGAAAAAACTAAGTGTTAAATCAAATGCAAATATTCATATCGTTATTTCCTGATTATAAAATATAAAGAACCACCACTGCTAAATGGAACGCTATGCATGACCACCGTCATCCTAGTCCAGCGCTAATCTATTAGCAAAACATTGAACCCTTATTTCGAATGCCTTCTCTTTTCATCTTATTTTTTCAACAATCTTTTGCTAATTTAATATTCAGTTGTATGTAGTGTTATCACCCTTAAATATATTTCCATGTAATCTAAATTTGATATTATGTTCAAGCGCAAAATACATAAGGGGGATTAGGAATATGGAAAGACCAGTTGTTATTGAGGAGTATACACCGGATTGGGCACTACAATTTAAAGAAGAACAAAGGCTTCTAAAAGGTACAATGGGAGATAAAGCTATTACAATTGAACATATTAGAAGTACATCTGTTGAAGGATTAGGAGCTAAACCAATATTAGATATTATGATTGGAGTTCATAATTTAAAAGAAGTAGATGAGTTTATTGAACCTTTAAAAAAGATTGCATATGAATATGTATTTCATAAAGAGTTTCCAAACAGAAGGTTTTTTAGAAAGGGATTATGGAGAGCGGGAACACATCATTTGCACGTTTATGAACTAGGGAGTGAAGAATGGAACAGTAATATCTTATTTAGAGATTATCTAAAAAAACATCCTGATACACTCCAACAGTATTATCAATTAAAACAAAAATTAGCTGAAAAACATCATCATGATAGAGTCGCATACACAAATGAAAAAGCGCCATTTATAACAGATATTATTCAGAAAGCTAAAAATGAAATTAACTTCCGCTAACGAAAATCATGTAAATATATAAAGTTATCAAACGACTATATGAAGTACCGTCGCATCACCATAAAGATAAAGTTTTACACTATCCATTAAGTAAAAAAGACGTTATTCTTTTTGTAGAAATATAAAGAAAGGATGGCGTTTTTGTATGAATCTATCGATTCAGGATGAGTTTCATTTGTTCGCTGAAGAACTACAGCGATATTTATCTCCTCATATTCTTCAACAACTTGCACAAGAGACAGGTTTTGTAAAACGTAAAAGTAAGTATGGTGCATGAGATTTGGCTGCTTTATGTATCTGGATTAGTCAACAGGTAGCAAGCGATTCTCTTACTCGATTATGTAGTCAGCTTTATGCAAATACAGCTACACTTATAAGTCCAGAAGGACTTAATCAACGTTTTAACCGATGCGCTGTTTTATTTCTACAGCGTGTATTTTCCCTTTTAATCAAAAGCAAACTAAACGATTCGTCTCAAATCACAAACCAATACGCCTCTTATTTTCAACGTATACGTATTTTAGATGCTACTATTTTTCAAGTACCCAATCATTTGGCCCCTATTTATCCTGGTTCAGGAGGATGTGCACAAACAGCCGGTATTAAGATTCAGCTAGAGTATGATTTACATAGTGGGAAATTCCTCAATTTTCAAATCGAACCGGGTAAAAATAATGATAAAACCTTTGGTACAGATTGTTTGGATACCTTACGCCCAGGAGATTTATGTATTCGAGATTTAGGATACTTTTCTCTAAAAGATTTAGACCAGATGGATCAACGAGGGGTATTCTATGTTTCACGGTTGAAATTAAATAATAGAGTGTATGTAAAAATGAATCTCCAGAATTTTTTCGGGATGGGACAGTAAAAAAGCAATCTTTATATGTTTTACTTAACCTTGAGGATATTATGCATCAGATAGCACCAGGAGATACTTATGAAATTCAGAATGCCTATATTGGACAACAAAAATTACCTTCACGAGTTGTAATATACAGACTCACACCAACTCAAATTCATAAACGTAGGAAACAGCAGACTTATGTTGAAAAGAAAAAAGGAGTTACATACTCTGAAAAAAGTAAACGTTTAACAGAAATCAATGTTTATATTACCAACATACCATGGGAAATTGTTCCGATGGAACATGTCCATGAGATTTACTCTCTACGTTGGCAAATAGAGATTGTATTTAAAACATGGAAATCTCTATTTGGTATCAATCATTGTCACAAGATTAAGCGAGAGCGTCTAGAATGTCATCTTTATGGAAAGTTAATAGCTATTTTTCTTTGTTCTTCCACTATGTTCAAAATGCGACAGCTTTTACTACAGAAAAGACAAAAAGAATTAAGTGAATATAAAGCAATTTATATGATTCAAGACCACTTGTACCTAGTATATGAATCTATAAAAAAAGACACCCAAGAAGTATCAAAGATTTTCCTTCGCCTTTTTGACCTCTTACAGAAAAACGGGCGGAGATCCCATCGATATGAGAAAAAGACAGTCTTTGATATTTTAGGCGTCATTTATCAGTACACTACATCCAATCTAAAGCAGAAAACTGCATAATCTTTAAAAATATACCTGATCAAGGTTTATTTGGTATGCCCATCTTTAGCTTAGTCGTAAAAACCCCAAAAAATCACACTCACATATACTATCTTGGCACTCTAAGCTTGATGGCGATGTGGTAGGACCCCACATCCATCAACTTAAGGTATCTTTTTATACAAAATGTGGTTTTTTCACGTAGTCTTTTATTATCTTTTATAGATAGCCTAAAAGTAGGCACATCAAATAAACCCTGACGGGTTTCAAATTTTTCGCTATGCTACCTGATGGGCAGAAGTGGTATACTCATACACAACACCTAAAATATCAAAGACTGTTTTTTTCTCATATCTGTGAGATTTTCGTCCGTTTCGCTGTAGGAGGTTAAACATACGAAGGAGAATCTTTGATA
>NZ_NADV01000099.1:0-1377 GCF_003264175.1 Bacillus sp. SRB_331
AAGTCTTACCTATCGCAACTAAATAAAAGAACAGTTAGCAAAAGCTAACTGCTCGGTTCTTTGGAAAATAAGAATTAGAATTTATGTTTAAAATGGTTTACATCAATTAACGAAATTGCTGTAGAGAGCTTAATAAATCTCTATGAATACGCAATAATGTTTGAACATCATCTTCTTGAAGCTGTTGTAGTGCTAGTTCCATTGCTTTGTAGGAAGTAGAGTTTTCAATGGATTTTTTCGATGCTTCTTGTCCTTGGTTTGTTACTTTTAATTTTATTTCTCTACGATCTTCGTCTGATTGTTTTCGCTCGATGAACTCTAGATTAACTAATTCATCTACATTCACACTCACTGTACTTTTAGGAACTGAAAGACGTTCTGAAATCTCTTTAAGAGTAATATTAGGGATTGCATAAATTGTATTTAAGATACCCATTTGTTGTACTGTTAATCCTAAACTGGAGGCGTTTTGATGTGTGAACTTTATAATTTCTTTGTTTATTGTTACAAATGACTGGACAACTTCTCCTGCTTGTTTGAAACTTTGATTTTTTAAACTCATAATACTCATTCCTTTTCTTTTTTAATTTAGTTTAACATAGAACAGTTCATTTTTGAACTATTTATCTTTAAACTAATTTGGAAAAGAAATCAATATACGTTATTAATAGAAAACTTAATAAAAATTTCATTTTGTAGAATAGATGAAACTAAAAAAGAGCACTTACTTACGGTGCTCTTTAGGGGAAAAGTGAAATGTTGAAAAGTAGATTAGAGTTTCTTGCTTCGAAATAATATATGACCATTTCAACGTAATGTGAAAATGAATCACTAATGCTAAATACTTGTTGAAAAAAGAATCCTTTCTAGATTATTGACTGCCAGAGCTTCAAGGAATAATTAATTTAACTTTTCAATTACAATTGAAGCATTTATATTGGTTTGTGTTCCACCTGCTAAAGTCTGCAAAGTAACTGCAGCAGCGGAAGTATGATTATTAAGGGTAAGAATATCACCTGCGGCTAAAGTGAGAACTGTTTGCCCATTGTTTTGTTGAGTACCTGCACCTGATCCATAAACGGAGTTGGTAACGGGAGCCCCATTTAAAAAGAGGGCAAATTGATTAGGCTCAACTCCTGATACAGAAAAAGAAATTTTATAATCTCCAGCATTAATAACTGTCATCTGAGAAGTTCCAAGAGTATGAGTAAAACCGGATGTGATTTTACCGTGTGAATTAAAAAGAATAGGTGCTTCTAAGGCAACAACTTGAGCTGCTGTATTGAAAACATAAGCATACTGAGATAAACCAGATGTTGGAAGTCCGGAAGGCCCGGTTGGTCCTGTAGATCCGGCCGCTCCAGTTATTCCGGTTGG
>NZ_NADV01000100.1:0-323 GCF_003264175.1 Bacillus sp. SRB_331
CAAACCGCCTTACGGTAGTTTGGTTGCGTAGATATCGAAAAAATACGCGGGTTCAAAAAAAAAATCGCCTGAAACGGACATCCGAAGCCCGAGTTATGGCCGTTTGAAGTTTCCTAAATTCACGGCTACCTTCAATCTTTAAGAATTTTTTTCGAATGGTCGTAACTTCCGACTCGAACGTCGTTTCGGCGCAATTCTTTTTTTGATTCCTCGTATTTTTGCGAGATCTATTTGAAAAACTCATCCCCCCTCATTGAATTTCCTTTTAATTTTTTCGTCATATTTCAATGAGTAAAAGGCGTTTCTCGAAAAATCGGCTCGCT
>NZ_NADV01000101.1:0-623 GCF_003264175.1 Bacillus sp. SRB_331
GCATTAGATAGCAATGTAATTTATAATACGTTTAAATGATTAAATTCTTAAACGGAAGGTAATGTTAGCGAAATGAACTGTAATGATAAAGTAATGCATATTTTAGAAAATTTAAGACCATGTTTTCAAGGGTTGGGAGATCCAACTCGTCAGCAAATTGTATCACTTTTAATTGATAAAGATAGCTTGAATGTGACGCAAATTGCGGAGCATATTCCCATGTCAAGACCTACTGTATCTCATCATTTGAAAATACTGAAACAATCAGGGTTACTTCAAGTTCAGAAAAAAGGCACTGAAATGTATTATTGTCTTGAATTTAATGAAACAATAAATCTTTTAAAAGAACTTGTTTCTTTAGTTGAAGATGAATGTAAGAACTAGGTACTCATTTATAGTTTAGGGACACCTTTTGTCCCTTTTTTTAGTGATAATATGTTAAAATGTTTAAGTTTTTAATTGTTTAAATTTATAATCACACACTAATTAAAATGGAGGTTTCAGATGAATAAAAAAACAGTATTAATTGTTGGTGGGTATGGAGTTGTTGGTAGTCAAATTGCTCGAATTTTACATGATCGACATCCTGATTTGGAAATTAGATTAGGAGGAAGAACCTTAGG
>NZ_NADV01000101.1:846-1340 GCF_003264175.1 Bacillus sp. SRB_331
GCACTATATTCTCTTCAAGACAAAGCAGGACCAAATTCAACAGCGTATATGGACCGGTTAACTATTCCGTTTGAAGTCAAAGCTCGAGAGGGAATGCGACAGGCTTATCCAATGACTAATCCAATTAAAGTCCGCTTTCCCAACGGTTATATAACCAAATGTTATCGTTTGGATACTCCCGATCACGTAACCCTGCCACAATCAATTCATGCTGTTTCGACTAACTTTCGTATTGCTTTTGATAGTAAAATATCTACATATGGACTGGTTTCTCTGGTGAATACAGGGATTTGGAAAATGATTAGTGGAGAAAAATTTACCGATTTACGGAAAAATATTCTCTATAAACCCGGAAGGGGAAGTGCACATAACATAGTTATTCACCTTAAAGGTTATGATGCTACTGGTGTATTGCATAGACGATGTGTGAACATATCAGATCCGTTAGGACAGACACATCTTACTGCTTTAGGAGCAGCTGTCCAAGCAGAGAA
>NZ_NADV01000102.1:0-1357 GCF_003264175.1 Bacillus sp. SRB_331
CAGAAGATTGCTGTGGCGTTCCACCTGCAGCTTCTACCGCAGCTGCAGCCGCCATCGCTGAGGCACTGCCTACTTCAGCTTGACATCCTCCGTACGCTCCTGAAATACAAGCGTTGTTTGCGACTATCGTTCCAAATAACGCTGAAGTAAATAGAAAATGAATCATATCTTCATGACTTAACTGCAACGTATCTTTAATACTAAATAGGACTCCCGGAATCGTCCCACTCGCACCTGCTGTTGGAGTTGCACAAATAGCTCCTAATGCAGCATTTACTTCATTAACACCGATAGCACTTTGGATCCCTAACACCATCAAATCTCCAGAAAGGGTTTTCCTATTTTCTCGATAGTTTTTAATTTTAACAGCATCACCTCCGGTTAAACCAGTTGGAGAAAATACACCGTCGCCCTCGATACTTTTATTTATAGCATTTTGCATAGTCGCTAAATTTCGTTCCATTTTACTCCAAACTTCTTCATAAGTAGATTTAGTTTGTTCAATTTCCTGTTCAATTGCTAATTCATAAATTGTCTTTTGGCTTTTATTAGCTGCATCCACAATTTCTTTTATGGCCATATACATATTTTTTCACTCCCTAATGTAACTAAAGAATAATGAGCTTAGCTATATTGCTTAAATTTCCTAATTCCTCCTGGAGATTACCAGGCAATAGCGAATCCAATGCGAATGCATATAGATATTTCCTATTTCCTTCTAAACTATGAAAGTTATTAATTTCTACATCATATTGTTTAAAGATCCTGCGTAAGACAAATTCAAAGTCAGCTCTTTCGGAAATTGCAATAATGACTGGCAATGGCTCCTGCAGATCTAAACTAAATCCGTCAATTTCAACATGTTTGATTTCAATTAATCCACCGCCGACAGAAATACCCATCGTTCTAATACTTCGACTTTCATCCTCTAAATATACATCTGCCGTATTTGGATGATCAGCAGGACTATCACCCGCTTTTTCAATAAAGGTAATGTCGATTCCTTTATATTCTGCTATTTTAATAGCATCTGGCACTTTGCTGTCATCGGCAGCAAATCCTAATATCCCAGCAATAATTGCAAAATCAGTTCCGTGTCCTTTATGGGTTTCAGCAAATGATTCATAATACCTTACCACGACTTTTTTTGGAAGACCTTGAAATAATTTATTGGCTACTGTTCCAATAGCCAAAGCACCTGCAGTATGTGAACTTGAAGGACCTATCATTATGGGCCCAATCACATCAAAACAACTTTTGTATTTAACAACCTTTTTTTCTTTAATAGATGCTACATTCATGTTCATATAAGCACCCCCATAATTTATTATTTTTAATTGCAGTTGAATCTAAGTTA
>NZ_NADV01000103.1:0-2274 GCF_003264175.1 Bacillus sp. SRB_331
TCCTATATTACACCTCTATATAATAATAGTCAACATTTCTTTTTCATTTTCTAAAAAAAAATTCCACACACTCATACCTCATCTTTATTTTACATATATATATAATCAAGATACATGAAAGGAGTGCATCAATTGTTGGATCCTTCCTTATTACACATCATTAGTACTAATGCAAGAAGCCCACACTATCATAGAAACTTTCCTCTCATTCTATTTTGGAGTCAAAAAAGTGGTTGTACTTCCCTTGCTAAGTGGTTTTTTTACCAGATTGATTTATTACAAACAGCTTTAAACTATCACCCCTTCATCCATAATTTCGAATATGAAATATACAAAAGTACACTGGCCTATAATATACGGCTAAGTGTAGCACTACGAGATAAACAAAAGGAAACTTTCAAACTGGTTCGCAATCCGTTTAGAAGAGCAGTCAGTTCTTTCGTGTCCTTAATTGCACCTCCTTATGTAGAAAATGAAGAATGGAAACCCATTCGAAAGTTTTTATATCAAAATGAAAATTCTCCTAAAGGAATCTCATTCAAACAATTTTTATACTACCTATTTACTAAAGGTGCTCATGCAAATGATATTAACGCTCACTTTACACAACAATATATAGCAGGTGAAGAAGAGTATGTAACCAATTATATATACTTAGAAAATTTCGATCAGGAAATGAAAGAATTAGAAAAACGTTTCGAATTAAAACCTGCACCGATAAATGAGTTTTCAACATCATGGCATCATCAAACCCCTGCCATGATTTATAAAGGGAATTTCAGCGATGCCGATATTACTGATCCTTCATTCCCTCGTCACCCGACTTTTGAAAGCTTTTATGATGATGAATGTATACAGCTCGTCAAAACAATATTTCAAAAAGATTTCGATACATATAGATATAACAAAGAATATCCCTACTAATTTAAGTCCATTATCTTCGCTAAATATAAAAAGATACCTTATACATATATATGAGGTATCTTTTTAACATTTAAACTATATAAAACATACAATTTAACAGTCCCTACTATCCATTTTATTACCCTTTAATAGATTACGTAACTTTTGCTTATCCGCCCATCCTACTCCAATTAAAACTAGACTCCCTCCCATTATTATCTTCCATGTCAGAGATTCATTTAATAGGATAATTGAAGTAATGATACTTATTAACGGCAATCCATTTAAGTACAGTCCACTTATTGATGCTGAGACCGTCTCTAGCGCTTTATTCCAGAACCAATATGCTAAAATTGTTGCCCCAATAACAAGGTATACTACACTAAATCCAATCTTCCATGTTTCGATTTTTGGGAAACCATAGTAAAAAATTTCTATCATTGCAAATGGCAACACAATAGCTACACCTATCATTAGTGTTACTGTAGTGAAAACTTTATTAGATAAACGTCGTTCTTGTTTTGGCCGTTTTAACAAAACTGTGTAGAACGCAAATAAAAAGGTACTTAATAAAATAAGTATATCTCCTATTAAAGACACCTCTTGATTAGTATCGCTAGATGGAATTGTAATAAAGAGCACTCCTATAGCGCCCAACATAATTCCGATCCAATAATCCATCTGAATTTTCTCTTTCAGAAAGAACGCTGAAAAAAGAATTGTAACTAATGGCAATGCAGCATCAATAATACTAACATGTAATCCACTTGTTAAAGAAATACCATAGGATGTGAACATAAAGTACCCAGCTACACCAGTAAAAGACAGTAAACTCATTCTTTTCCACGGAATATGTTTATGTATAACTGCTTTTTGTAGTTCGTTAAATGAGAAAAGCATACAAATTCCACCCGCAAAGAAAAGACGAATAAATAACAAAGTAAACGGTTGAATGGATTCTAATGCCCATTTCGTTGGTGCAATGGCTGTCCCCCATAATATAACAGCCACTAATAACATGCATATTTCTTTCATAATCCCCCACACCCATCAAAAAATATATGTTAACTACCTTAATTATAGATTTTTTCTTATGTAAAATCCCTTAAAAATACAAAAAGATTAAGTGAAAAAGAACTGGATAGCTATTTTTCACTTAATCTTTTCATATAAGATCAAAAACATTATTGTTCATTCGACAACTAAATTAACATAAAAAGGCAATCCTTACCTTCAATTTATATTTAAACGTATTACTTTATCATCCGAATTTTATTTTATACCGTTTCTATTTCATTCTTTTTTTCATCTTCAGGGTTATTAAATTTATGGATTTTAACCTTCGGTAAATAAAAATAAACACAAAAAAAC
>NZ_NADV01000104.1:0-1122 GCF_003264175.1 Bacillus sp. SRB_331
GAATGTAGGATTCTTACAGAAAAACATATGTTTATATTCAGGAGTAATTAACTATAACAAAATGAATTCCATGTTATCGATACATATAATTCTTAAATAGACGCAAACCACTGACAAGAGAATCCTTATAACAAGACAAGGATTCTGCAACAGGAAAGAACAACTTAGTAGGGGTACGGAAACGATTCTGGGTATGAGGGGCCACTCTGGGAAAGTATTCAAATTGATACAATAAAAAACGTAGAAAATAATTATTTCTACGTTTTTTATGTTTACCTAAGTTCTTTTTAGTTATTTTACAACAATATAGTACTCATCTGGCCTTCTTTTTTGTGCATCCTGAAAAGTTTCTAAAATTAAATCAGCATATGAACCTAGCATTTCTTTACTTTCTCGAAAAAATTCCCATTCTATTTTTACAGGAGTGTCAATCCATCCAGTAAGACAATCCCATAAAGCATCAGCATTCTCCCCATAATAATCAGGTAAGTCTAATTGATCTTTTAATATTTTATGCAGCATCTCTTTGCAAGTAAATTTACGTCCATCTAATTGTATCGTTTCCATAATGAATGTCCTCTCTATTTTATCTCGGTAAGGGTTTTATAATGATCTGAAGTTTTATACACTAATCCATCACTGGAATAGAGAATTCTATCATTACCTCGATATCCTGAAATATAATTAACATCCGCTTCATACCAAGTTCTACCAAGGTCGGCTGGTAACAAGCCTTCTTTATTTCCAAAAATATCGCCACCCATACTTTTACCAGGAGCTACTTTATGCAGATTTCCTTCTTTCTTCACCCAACCTAGTGATTCAGCTTGATCTTTCGTAATATAATTATCCGGTAATTTTTTATGTTCCTTTACATACTTAGCAACTTCATCAAAACCGGTAGGATATTTCGTGAATTTTGTATTTTTAGCAGCCGCTTCTAGTGCCTTTCCTTTCCCTTCTTTTCAAGTTCACCAATTTTCCCTACAACTTTACCAATTACACGTGTAGTACCACCTGATACAACGGATAGTGTACCCCAGCCATAATCTTCTGGTCCATATTTCCTACCGGTTGTTACATCTTCAACTTTGATAAGTTGTCCAATTTCTTTTCCTGTCC
>NZ_NADV01000105.1:0-271 GCF_003264175.1 Bacillus sp. SRB_331
CTTAACCACTAGACCAACGGGACACGAAAAATAAAATGGTGAGCCATGAAGGATTCGAACCATCGACCCTCTTATGAAAAGACAGATGCGCTACCAACTGAGCGAATGGAGCTTAATGGCGGGGCCAGCTGGAATCGAACCAGCGCAGGACGGAGACAAAGTCCGTTGCCTTACCGCTTGGCGATAGCCCATCGAAATAGTTATCTTCTTTTCAAAGACAAATGTTATTTTACCATAATGTCCAATAAAAAACAACTGCTATATAGCAGAA
>NZ_NADV01000106.1:0-278 GCF_003264175.1 Bacillus sp. SRB_331
TTACTAAGTTTAGTAGAAGATTCGTAACATTAATAACCGGTTCCTTAACGTACAAGGTACCGGTTATTTTGTGTCCAAAATGTGTTCAAATGTACAATTTTCTTTTTTTGTATGGTGACTGTTGTTTTAGAATAAAGTTTGTTCAAATTAATGCAAATGACCTTAATAAAAGAACAAAAAGAAAGAGCGTGTTTTGAAAAAAGATTGGTCAAAACTTGCTCTTAAAGTATTCTAACGAATTATTTTTTTATAAATAAGTTTAATCAATTTACAGGTAT
>NZ_NADV01000107.1:0-210 GCF_003264175.1 Bacillus sp. SRB_331
CGACTCCTCTCGGGCGCGTTTTCTTTCGGGAAGTGGCTCAGCTTGGTAGAGCACCTGGTTTGGGACCAGGGGGTCGCAGGTTCAAATCCTGTCTTCCCGATACTTGTTTGGGGCCTTAGCTCAGCTGGGAGAGCGCCTGCCTTGCACGCAGGAGGTCAGCGGTTCGATCCCGCTAGGCTCCACCAAAAAAGTTCTTTGAAAACTGAACGA